>CAJPTP010000087.1 GCA_905373555.1 uncultured Francisella sp.
CGTTGGCCCCCGTCACGGCGGGGGCCAACGTGACGGTTTGCGACGCCGCCCCGGGCGGCGTCCGGCCCAAAGGCCCCTTCTTGGGCGCGGCAGAAGGCGACAAGGCGCCGGGCGGCAGCCTCTTTTTGGCTCCCGCGCCCGGCTGCGCGCCCACGCCCTCCCGGCCCGAATCGCGGGCCTCGCCCTGTTCCGGGGCGCCCGCGCCCTTGGCGCTGCCGCCTTCCTTCCAAACCACCTTGCCTTGAGCCTTCGCCTCTTCCTTGGCCTTGAGCTCCTCGGCTTTGCGCTTTTCCTCCTCCGCCAAAGCCTCGGCTTCCAGACGGCTCTTTTCCTCGGCGTCCCTGGCCGCCTTTTCGGCCAGCTCCGCGGCCTCCTCGACCAGCGCCTTTTCCGACTCCCTCTCCTTTTCCTGAGCCTCTTTGGCCAAACGGGCCTTTTCCGCCTTTTCGCGCTCGGCGATGCCCGTTTCGCGCTTGATCAAGGCCACCAACTTGTCGTACATGCGCGTCCACGGCATGAAGGCGCCCGCCTCCTGCCACGTGGCCTTGCGCACGTCTGTCTTGCCATGCAGGCATTCGCCCCGGATCTCGGCGAGCCGGGCCGACAGCGCGTCGATCATGGCCGGGAAATACTTGGGCGCGCCCTTGGCCTCGACCAAATAATGCAGCTGACGCAGCGCGACGGGCGAGGCGTTGGCCAATACATCCGGGAAGGATTTGCCCATGAGGAACATCACGCCCTCCTCGCCGATGTCGTAGCCCAAGTACACGCCGTCGGAATTGCTGAACACCACGCCGATCAGCTCGCCCAGCATCAAGTCCTTGCGAATGGCGTCGGGTTTGCCCTTTTCAACGTACGCCCCTTCATACGGCGGGAACAGATCGCGCGAATCGGGATGCATCGCGAGCAAATTGGCGAAGGCGCGGTCGGACAGCACCTGCTTGACGTAAGCCTCGCGCATGCGCTCGAAGCCGGGCAGGGCCGAAAGCGGGTAGGCGGCCATGGAGCGCAGCAGCACGGAGTCGATCACCATGTCGGCGTTTTTGACGGGCTGCGCATCCGACTCTAGCTTCAAAAAGCCCGCCGCCACGGTTTTGAGCTCGTCGTCGCTGAACACTCCGGGCGGGAACAGCCAGAAGCGCTGGCGCGGCGCCTCTTTGTCCGCCAGCGTGTTCTCCGCGCCGCACAGCGCCTCGACCGATTGGGCCAAGGCCTCGTTGCCGCTGTTGGAGAAGTCGATCATCGATTGCTTGAACAGGCTCGCCTCAAGCGGAATGTCATAGTACATGCCCGAGGCGTACGAGAAATTGGATGCGGCCTCGGACGCCAAGACGTCGAAGGAGCGTCGGCTCATGATCGACCGGAAAATCTGGGCGAAAGTCTCGGCGTGGTCTTCGCGCGAGAAGAAAGCCTGCGCCGAGCGTTCGGCGACCTCCCTCGACTCCTGCGCGAATTTGCCCGTCAGCACCTCGCCCGCGGCGCCCAAGCTCGCGACCTCGAAATGCTTGTGCAGGGGCGAATCGACCAAAAACTTGACGGTCAGCCCCTGCATCTCCGCCATGCGCTCCTCGATGATCTTGTCGGCTTGGGCGATGGCGTCGGCGATTTGCGTCTTGACGGCCTCCAAGCCCTCCATCACGGAGGTGAGCAGCCGACGGCAGAAATTGAGCGATTTGATGTGGCATTCGGCGACGTAGTGGTCGCGCAGATAACGGGCGACCTCGGACACCGGCGCGCTGCGCGCGATGTTTCTCTTGTCCGATTTGGCGCCCGCGTCGTATTCGTCGTAAATCTTGCGGAAGCGGTCGATGTTCTCGCCCGATTCGCGCTTTTGGTGCTCATACAGCGTGTTGGCCGTCTGGCGGCGCTGGGCGAGACGCTCGACGATCTCCTCGATGATGACGTAGATCTCGGAAAGCGTGTGCTCGCGGGCGCAGTAATGCCCGACAAGCCGGCTTTCGATCTGCCCTTTGATGAGGTCGGCCGACGCCTTGATGCCCGTTTCGTTGACCGCGTAGAACAAGTCGACGCCGTGGCCGCGGAACATGCGGCTGTAGGCGCCTTGCATGTTGCGCTCGAAATCCTGGTACTGCACGTTCCACGAGTCTTCCTCGTTGAGCTTGCCCAAGAAGAACTCTGAGCGGCTGTCCCACTCCTTTTCCACGGAGCTCCATTGCGAGGTTTGCCGGGCGGCGTTGGGGCCGATGGGGATCGACATGTTCAGGAAGTCGTCGTGCAGCAGCCACTGCCTGTCGGAAAACAGCCGGTCGATCCAATCGGGGCGCGCGAAATTCGGGTCAAAATCGGCGTAAAAGAAAGAGCGGAAGGAGTTGACCGCAACCTGCTTGGCCATGGCCTGCAGCATGGACGCGCGATCCATGGTCACGGTCAGATCCTTCACGCCGACAAAGGTTTTGTCGTCGCCGTAGATGGCCTGCTCGTCGGCGAAGGACATCAAAGGCAGGCCCAGCAGCGCGTCGAGCATCTGCGACGTCACCCACTCGAGCTTGCGCTTGTAATCCTCGGCGTCGACATACTCGGAAACCGAGGCGTGCAGCCCGTTTTGCCGGCCGTAGCTCAATTCGGACAAGAAGGCGAAGCGCGAGGCCAGCCGCTCGTCCGGCGCGTCGGTCGAGGCGTCGTGAAAGACTTGCGCGTACACCGGCACCGATTGGCCGAAGGCTTTGCGAATCAGCATCACCATGCGCATCATGATCGCGCCGTTGGGCGCGTCGGACGAGTCGACGACGAAGGTGACGTCCTTGGGAATCAAGGAATCGCTCAAAAACTCAAGCAAACGTTTGAGAAAGGCTTTGGCGTCGGAGTGAAACATCACGGCGTACATGCGCCGGTTCAAAGCGGGGTTGAGATCGCGCGACACCGAATCGACCGCCTGGACGCTCACGGGATAGCGCTTGAGCGCGTTGCGCATGTCCTTCATCAACGCCGACTCCGCCCCCTCCAAGGCGGCGGGGGAGAAGGCGTAGCGATTCTGCTCGGGCACAAAACCCATCTGACTCGAGATGCCCTCGTCCATAAAAGGGTAGACATAGAACAGCTCTATGATTTCCCTCTTATGCTGCGGGATGGCGCTGTTGAACAAGCCCGCGTAAAGCTTGCTCAAATTGGCGGCCCCGGCGGCGCCCAACCCAACGATTGCGTGTTTCAAGTGGCTCTCCAACAGAAGGCGCCGCTAAGCGACGTTGAATACAAACCGACTCGGCTTCGGGGCAAAAGGCGCGACATGCGCGGCTTGCTCGACGAAGCGCAACGCAGCCCGGCATTTTAACATATGCGGCCGATCGGGCTCTTCGCTCAAAGCCCCGCCGCGGCGAAAGCGCGCCGAAGGCCGGGCGCGGCGCTCGCCCGCTTTGGCCCAAAGCGGCGCCGTTTTGCCCGCCATGCGAACGATCAACTATAATTTGCGCTCCATGGCCGCCCAGCGGGCAAAGCCGCGAGCCGCCCCCAAAGGAGGAATCGGATGGATTCAAACGAGGCATGGGCGCCAACGCAGGCGCGAAGCGCCTTGGCGCCGGGCCGGGCGCTGCTGGCCGTCGACGCCTCGGCGGGCGTTTTGAGCGTCGCCGTCGCGGTCGCGCGCCCAAACCCCAAACGGGCGGGAACCGAAAAGCGCGGCGATTTCGCCCACGCAGCCCCGGGCTGCGAGCTTGCGTGCTGGGAGGCGACCGCGGATTGCGGCCCCAAGCAAACCGAGGCTTTGATTCCCGCCGTCGAACAGGCGCTTGGCGCCGCCGGGGCGAGCCGAAGCGACATCGCCCTGATCGCCTACGCCGCGGGCCCGGGGTCATTCACCGGTTTGCGCGTGGGGCTGGGCTTTTGCCAAGGGCTCGCCGTCGCCCTCGACGCGCCCTTGATTCCCGTCCCGACGCTCGAGGCGACGGCCCTGAAGGCTCTGGGCGCCGCGCGCTGCGCGCTTTGCGCCATCGACGCCCGCATGGGCGAGGTTTACAGCCAATGGTTTGAGATCGAGCCCGGACCGGGCGGCGCGCCGCTCGCCTTTCCCGATTCGCCATCCTCGCCCAACCCGCCATCCTCGGCATTCTATCCCGGAGGGCCGGCGCGGGAAGACAACCTTGGAGCTTCCGCCCAAGCGGGCGAAGACGCGGCGGGCGCGGGCCATGCCGGATCGAGCGCAAAGACGCGCGCGACCCTTCGATTTGGAACTTTGATCGCGGCGCCGGCGCGCCTGAAGCCCTTGAGCGAAGCGATCGTGGGCAAAGCCGCCGACATCCGCAAGCCGGCGCAGCTTGACCCATCCGCCCCGTTCGCCGTTGCGGGCAATGCGGCGGGCTTGGCGGCGCAGTTTGAGGAGCGCCGAATCGCGGCATTGCCCTCCGCCCGCGATTTTGCGGCTTTGGCCTTGGATCCGATTCGGCCGCGGCGCAGCGCGCTCGACGCCCCCTTGCTGTATGTGCGCGACAAAGTCGCCTTGACCCAAAAAGAGCAAGAAAGCAAATACGGCCGGCCCGCGGATCGTCTGGGATAAACGGCCGAATCCCGCCGCCGCCCCAAACCCATTCGCGGAAGCAAACGATTTGAAACGGCCCTGCGAATCTTGGGTTTTTGATCTTGGGCCTCAGGCGGCATTCGGGTTCGATGCGAAAGACAAAAGGAGGGCGCCTTGCGGCGCGAGCGCAGTGCTGGATTTTTCCGCAACGATGATTCGCCCCATGGACGTCGAGGACGTCGACGCCATCATGGAAACGGTGAAAGACATGCCCAACCCGTGGTCCAGGCCGGAGTTTGTCGACGCCTTTCGCGAAAAGCGGCAGTTTTTGTTTGCGCTGTGCGGCGCCCAAGCCCCGCGCCGTCTGATGGCCTTCTCCATCTGGCAATACATCGAGCCTCAGGCCGAGCTGTTCATGGTCGCGACGCGCCCCGAGTGGCGGCGCAACGGCTGCGCGGAATGTCTGCTGCGCGACAACCTCGATTGGCTGAAATCTGAGAAAGCCAAGCAGTTTTCTTTGGAGGTTCGGACTTCCAACGCCCCCGCCATCGCGATGTACGAAAAACTGGGCTTCAAAACCATCCACCTAAGGCGCGAGTACTACCACAGGCCGGTCGAAGACGGCTTCATCATGGAGCTCAAATGCTAAGCGCCCGCTACGTGAACCTGCACTTGGCCTTGGGTCTGGGCCCGATGTGGCTCAACAGAGGCGCCCGCATTGAGCCCGAGCGCGCATCAAGGCCAAAGGGGAGCCTGCGGCCGGAAGGCGGGCCGGCCCCGAAGCGCGCATCGGCGCGCCTTGCCAACCTCGCCAACCCGGCCCAAACCGCACAGGTTCAAACCGCCCCGGCGCCAACCGCCCAATCTCGTCCCCAACCGACCCTGACCTTTGCCGCGATTCGCTCGGGATTGCACCCCAAAACGCTGGACAAAGCAGCGCGCGACGCCCGCAAAAAGCTGGATGGCCAACTGCGCGAGGCCAAGCGCAAGGAGCAAGAGGAGCTGCGCGAGCGGCTCGGCGCCGCCGCCCCGGTTTCCGACGCGCCGATCGAGTCGAGGCGCCCGCCGTTTGGCGGG
>CAJPTP010000088.1 GCA_905373555.1 uncultured Francisella sp.
ACGATGGGCCGCGCCGCCCCTCGCGCGCGACGATGTGAGGAGAGGACGGGGAGGGGATTCTAGCGCGGCCCGGCCTTGGGCCCAACCGAAGGCCCGCCGATCCGGCTTAGAAAAGGCCGGGGCGGCGCCCAAGCGGAGCGCGGCCCGGGGATCGGCACGATCCTTCCTCCGCAGCCCATACATCGCCCGCGCCGCGCCCCAACCCGATTCCCCAACCCGAGCCGAGCCCCAAACCGGCGGCCCGCCCTTTGTTGTGGTACGCTTCAGAGATTGAAACACCTTCGGGCCGGGGCGGATTCCGACTGTTTGATTTGACGCGGCCCGTTTTCAAGGAGGCCACATGTCGCCGGCTTTCACCGAACCGCTCGCGCCTTTGCTCAACTACCTGTACTGCGTCGGCGTGGCTTGGGTTTTGGGGGTTGCGATCGGCCTCGAGCGGCAAACCCAAGGGCACCCCGCCGGCATCCGCACCAATGTCTTGGTTTCCGTCGGCTCGTGCATGTTCTCCATGTACCCGCTGCTGATGGGCTCGGACGACTTGATCCGCGCCGCCGCCCAAGTGATCACGGGCATCGGCTTTTTGGGCAGCGGCATCATCTTCAAGCAAGGCGCGAACGTTCGGGGCATCAACACGGCGGCCACCATTTGGTGCACGGCCGCGGTGGGGATGATCTGCAGCAGCGGGCGCTTTGTCTTCGCCGCCGCGGCCGCCGCCCTGATCATCTTCACCAACATCTCGATGCGCGCCTTGACCAATCGGCTCAACGCGAAAAACGCCTACGATGAGGGCGACTGCTACTACCAAATCTCCTGCGTGTGCGCCATTGACATCGAGTGGGAGGTGCGGGCGCTGATCCTCTCGCACTTCAACAACGAGGACATCTTCGTCGTGAGCATCGACAGCGACATCACGGCCGACCACAGGCTGGAGCTGCGCACCGTTTTCCGCAGCGTCAAAAAACGCCGCGACGAGGTCGCGGAGCTGATCACCAAATCGATCAGCCTCGAAACGGGCGTGCTGCACGTCGGCTGGAAGGTCATTGAGGCCTAACGGGGCGGCGGCTCGGCTCAGTCTTCGGGACCGACGCCGACCCCGCCGGGCGGCTGCTGCGCGATTTGTGTTCGTTTCTCGCGTTCTTGCCGCAAGGCGCCGCGCCGCGATTGCCCGCGCGGCGCTTTTGGATATAATCCGATATTCTTTGCCAGAGTAGCTCAGTTGGTAGAGCAGCTGACTTGTAATCAGTTGGTCGAGGGTTCGACTCCTTTCTCTGGCACCACATTCGATCCGCCGCCGCGCGCGGCGGATTTTTATATTCCCCCCCGGCTTCCTTGTTGTTTCGCCCGTTTCCGCGCCTGCGGGGCCCGGCGGCGCGAAACGCGGCAAAACGTCGCCGCCGCCCAATTGCGCGCCGTTTTTGGCCGCCCCGTCGCCCTGCGCAAGATTTATGCTCTAGAATCGAAACAACCGCGCATTCCGTTTGGGCCGTCGGGCGCCGGCCCAAGGCGGATGGAGGCGGCGCCCGCGGATCGGGCAAACGCACGCAATCAGCCCGCGCCCGACGCGGCCAATGACGGCTTGTTTGACCAAGCAAAAGGCTTTTTTCGCCGCATTTGCCTTAGAATATGTAATGCATGCCCTCGAAGGCATGGCGTCGCGGATCCCCGTGGCTCGGCTGCGGCGCTTCAAGCCCCATGCTTGAATTCGCCGCGCCGCCCCAAAAGGGCGTTCCTTTGTCTGGCTCCCGGCGCCGCCGGCGCCTTTTGACTTGCGCGTCACTCTGCGAAACGACGAACGCTATGGCTGACAACCCACTCACCTATCGCATTTTCCTTGGCGGGGACGCCGAGCGCCACCGCGACGAGATGCAAAAACAGTTCGAGTCGGTCAATCGCGGCGGAAATTCTCTTAACGGATTGGTCGCCCGGTGGGAAATCGTCGACGACCGCAAACAAGCCGACGCCTATTGCGTCATGGGCTTTCATCCGCGCTTCGATCTGCTTGAGACCGACGTTCCGACGCTAACCGACGACCCGCTCGCGCAAACGCGGCAGTTCAGACATTTGGTGGCGCTCGCGACGACGCACACGGCGGCGGATCTGATCTCGGGGCTCGAAACCATCGAGGACTTGATCGCCCGCCAAACCTTGCGCGCGAAGCTCAAAGAGGGCGAAACAGAGGAGGATCCCTCCGCAGGCGGCGGGTGGCTCACGGGGGCGGGCGGCAGCACCTTGCTGCAAACCGATTTTTCGGCCATCGACGACGATGATCTGCCCGAGCTGGACGACGCCTTCACCTTGGGCGCGTCGAGGCCCGAGGCCCCGGCGCAAAGCGATCTCGCCCGGCCCGCGGCGCAAGAGGCCGAGCCTGCGGCCCGGCCTCAAGAGGCGGAGCCGAAGATCAAGCCGCAAGAGCCCGCGCCGGCCGAAACGAGCGAACAGCCGGAACCCGCGCCCCAAGCTCAGGTTCCGGGCCCGGAGCCGGCAAAAATTGAGGGGGCTCAAGCAGCCCCGGAACCCGCGCCGGCCGAACCCGGCCCCGCGACGCAGCCGGCTGCGGCCGCAGCCGCTCCGGCCCCCGCTTTGGCCAAGCGGCAGGCACCAACCGCAACCGGCGCAGACGGCGCAAGCGCCCCCGCGCCCTCCGCGCCCTCCGCGCCGGCCCCTGCGCCCGCGCCCGCCGCAGCCGCAGGGGCACAGAGCGGGCCCGAAGCCGCGCCGCGCGGGGCCGGCAAGCGCAGCATCCCTTTTGTGTACATTATCCGCGACGCGCGCTCGCCCCTGTCTTTGGCTTGGGCCGACGACGTCGCGCACTACGACCCGAAGCGCCGACGCTTTTTCTCGGCCAACCCCGACGCGGGCGCCTTGGTCAGCAAGATTCTCAAGACCCCGCCCAGCATCAAGCCCGCGACGGAGATACGCGACGACTTGCCGTTTATCAGCTACGACAGCCTCATGTGGAGCTACGGGCTGCGCACGCGCCCGTCGCGCAGCTTTGTCGTCAACGCGGGCGTGGAGAAAAACAAGTTCAAATTGAAGAAATGGCCTCTTTTCGGCCAATGGGAAACGCAGTCGGAGCTGATCCTTTTGTCCACCCTGCTGACGCAGAAATTCTCGTCGACGGCGGAGGTGAGCTACCGTTCGGGCGTCCCCAAAGACGAAGTCGTGCGTTTTCTTTACGCGGCTTACCTTGCCAACATACCCATTGACCGTTTGGCCTTGTCGGATGAGGAGCTGCGCGCAGCGGCCGAAGTCGGGCAAAAGGAAACAAAGCGGCGCATCAAGACGGTGGGATGGATCGACGAGCTTCGCCAAAAGCTGAACATGCAGGACTTTCTGTAAACGCCATGACGAGGGTTTACCATGCCTGATCGCTCAATATTGCATAAAATTCTCTTCGTCGGCCCCATGGGCGCCGGCAAGACGACGGCCATCGCCTGCATAAGCGACTCCCCCCCGATCACCACCGAGGCGATGAACTCCGACTCGACGATTTCGACCAAGGCCACAACCACGGTGGCCATGGACTACGGCACCATTGAGCTGAAAAACGACATTGTCCATTTGTACGGCATTCCCGGGCAGCACCGCTTCAATTTCATGTGGCCGATTTTGGCCAAAGGCGCCTTGGGCTGCATCGTGCTGATCGACGACAGCCAGCCCCATGCCATGGAAGAGCTGGACATTTACCTCAAAGAATTCGACGACCTGATCTCCAAGCAGGCATTCGTGGTGGGCATCGGCCGCACCAACAAAGACGGCACGGCCATCGCCAAATACACGGACTACTTCATGAAAAGAGGGCTGTACGCCCCGATTTTTGAGGTGGACGTCAGGAAAAAAGCCGACGTGTTGATGATGCTGGAAGTCATTTTGGTCAACACGGAAATCAAGAACGAAGATTAAAAGGCGACAAGAACATGGCAGAAAACGACATCACCGTGCAGCAGCACGCCGAGGTCATTTCCAAGACCGCGATTTTCCAAAGCGGGATCGATTATCTGCGCGACTCGATCCAAGGCTTGAAGTACGCCATCTTCGCGACCGACGACGGCTTTCCCGTCGCGACCACGCAGATGGATTTGAAAGAGGCGACCCGCAAGGCCGCCATGACGGCGTCATTGGACGGCCTGTCCAAAACGGTCGCTCACGAATCCGAGTTTTCGGAAGCCATCGCCACCCAAGTCGAGTGCTCCGACGGCTTCATTTTCAGCCGCATCGTCAGCCTGCGCCAAGGGCTGCACGTCGCATTGCTGGTCGCCGCCCGCAACGGGGAGAGCTTGGCGACCATCCAATGGCACATCAAAAAGTGCGCTTCCGACGTCATCCAGAATTTCAACCAAGCTTGAGCAAGGTGACGGCTTTGCGTCTCAATCAAGCAGCGCTCGGCGTATGCGGCGCGAGTCGCCTAGGGCGGCGCCTCGGGGGGCGCGCGGCGTGTTTTCCCCGCTCGTTCGCGTGACGCTCAGGCCAATCGCCGAAATCGCCGGGGGGTGGCGGTCGCCCGCCCCTCCGCGCGCAGACCGCATCGCATCGGCCGCGCCCGCCTAACGGCCGAATTCTTCCTTTGCGCTCTCCCATGCCCCGTTTCGCCCCGTTTCCCGCGCGCCTTGCCCGGACCGGATCCTCCGGCCGCGCCCGGAAAAAACTCCGCCGCGCCGTTCAATGTCATTTGCGCTCGGGTTTTTCCCCGCTTCTCCCCGGGCGACATTCGTCCGCGTCCGCCCACCCAGGCTCCGGATCGAATGCCTGCCAATCGCCCTCGAATCGCTTGCCGACCCCGACGCGGGGCGCGCCGGCCGTTGAACGGCCAACCGGCGCGCATGGGAAGCAATTTGCCCCCCAAAAAACACTTCAGCCTGATTGACCGCGCATTGGAAGCGCAGGATCTCGGACGGCGCGCGATGGACACAGTGTTGCAAAGGGGCGCCTTTCCCCTCGCAACGAAAGGACGCGCAAGAAACCCCGACCCCGCATAGCGGAGAATCCGCATGAGCTTGCATCGATTGAGAGATGGCCTCAATCATTCCTTTTCCCCCTCATCCGCAAAGCCGTATGGAAGCGTCCGCCGCATGCTGAACAGGCATCGCCTTTCCCGGTCATTGTCGATTTGACGCCCGCTCCTTTTTTGGGCAGAAGTTTTGCCGCCCCGCCCCACACAAAAAAATAAGGAGACGCATGCGATAAGCGTTGATAAAAAAAACAATATGAAATCATGACGCAACTGCTTCTCCGACTGTCGTGTTGCGCAAGCTCGAAGAAAAGCAAAGCAGACATTCAATGGTCGCTTAAGAGCTTTCCTTTTGATTTTTAAACACAGGCGCAAACAAATCCGACAGGAGATGGCGTCAACACTTCTCGCGAACTTTCCCAAAAATAAAAGAAGCGCAACCGCTCAACCCATGCCCTCATGCCGGACGACGCTTGGGACACAAAACGGCGCCGGCGGCGGCGCGAGAACGGAGCGAGCGTTTGGCGTTGGCCTTGCGATCCCACGCAGGGGGGGGGCGAGGG
>CAJPTP010000089.1 GCA_905373555.1 uncultured Francisella sp.
AATCCCCCCCCCCGTTTTCCCAAGCGATATCGCTTAAGATTTAGAGCTTTATAATCCGGGTTTTGCTCGGCGCCCGCTTGCCGCCGGTTTGGGGCTTGGGCTTCCGGTTTTGCTTGCGCCCGGCCGCCGTTCGCGCGTTTCGGCCCGGCGGGTCATCGTATCGAAAGGTTTTGTCAGTGAACACAACCCACATCAGCGGCTATCCGAGAATCGGGGCCAAAAGAGAGCTGAAATTTGCCGTCGAAAAATTTTGGAAAGGCGAAGCTTCGGAGGAAGAGGTTCTTGCCGTCGCCAAATCGGTGCGCGAGGCCAACCGCCGCGCCCAAATCGAGGCCGGCTTGGATTTGCTTCCCGTCAATGACTTCAGTCTGTACGACCATGTGCTGGATGCGCAGGTGATGACGGGCTGCATCCCCGAGCGCTTTGGTTTCGACGCGTCGCGCCTGACCATGGATCAGTACTTTCAGCTGGCCCGGGGCAACAAAGATCAGCCCGCGATTGAGATGACCAAGTGGTTTGACACCAACTACCATTATTTGGTGCCGGAGTTTTCCAAGTCGACGACGTTCTCAGCCAACCCCGCGAAGGTCATCGCCGAGGCGCGCGAGGCCAAGGCGGCCGGGGTCGACGCCAAGCCCACGCTGTTGGGGCCCGTGACTTTGCTGCGTTTGGGAAAGGTCAAGGGGGAGGCGTTCGACAGACTGTCGCTGCTGCCGGCGCTGACTGCGGCTTACCAATCGATTTTGCGCGAGCTGGGCAACGAGGGCGTGGTGTGGGCGCAGCTCGATGAGCCCGTTTTGGCCATGGATTTGGAAGAGGAGTGGCTCGGCGCTTTTGCCTCCGCCTACAAGGAGTTGGCCGAGACGGGCGTGAAGATTGTTTTGGGCACTTATTTCGGCTCCGTCGAAGAGCGCCTGCCGATGCTCAAAAAGCTGCCCGTCAACGGCCTGCACATCGATTGCGTTCGCGCGCCCGAGCAAATGGACGCCTTTGTCGAAAAATGGCCGGACAACAAGGCGCTGAGCTTGGGCGTGATCGACGGGCGCAATGTGTGGGCGGCCGATCTGCGCGCTTTGGGCGAGAGGCTCAAGCCCGTCGCGCGCAAGTTGGGCAACAACCTGTGGCTTTCGACCGGCTGCTCGCTGCTGCACGCGCCCCAAGACTTGGACTTGGAGGAGAAGCTTGACCCGCGCATCAAGCAATGGATGGCGTTCGCCAAGCAAAAGCTGGGCGAATTGGCGGCTTTGAAAAAGATTTTGGAGCGCGGCGAGGAGGCGGCGCAAGAGGAGCTCAAGCGCTCCGACGCGGCGCGGGCGTCGCGCGCCGTGAGCGAGCTGATTCACAGGCCGCGCGTGAAGGAGCGGCTCAGCGCCCTCAAAGAGGGCGACGATCGCAGGGCGGCCCCGTTCGCCAAGCGCATCCAAGAGCAGCGCAAGGCGCTGCGTTTGCCGACCCTTCCGACCACCACCATCGGCTCGTTCCCGCAAACCAAGGAGATTCGCCAAACCCGCGCCGAATTCAAGGCGGGCAAGATCTCCCAGGCCGCCTACGCCACCGCCATGAAGGCCGAGATCGCCCACGCCGTGAAGGTGCAGGAGGATTTGGGTTTGGACGTGTTGGTTCACGGCGAGGCCGAGCGCAACGACATGGTCGAGTATTTCGGCGAGCTGCTCGACGGCTATGCCTTCACGCAGCACGGCTGGGTGCAAAGCTATGGCTCGCGGTGCGTCAAGCCGCCGATCATTTTCGGCGACGTGGATCGCCCCAAGCCCATGACGGTGGAGTGGATTGCCTATGCGCAAAGCCTCACCGACAAGCCGATGAAGGGCATGCTCACGGGCCCCGTGACGATGCTGCAATGGAGCTTCGCCCGCGACGACATTCCCCGAAGCGTCGTGTGCGAGCAAATCGCTTTGGCGCTGAACGAGGAGGTTCGGGATTTGGAGCGCGCCGGCATTCAGGTCATCCAAATCGACGAGCCTGCGATTCGCGAGGGCCTGCCGCTTCGACGCAAAGATTGGGATGCTTACCTTCAGTGGGCGGGCCGCGCGTTCAGGCTCACCTCCAAGGGCGTGAAGAACAGAACTCAGATCCACACGCACATGTGCTATTCCGAGTTCAACGACATTCTGCCCGCCATCGCCGCGATGGATGCGGACGTCATCACCATCGAGACCTCGCGCTCGGACATGGAGCTGCTCGACGCTTTCGCGAAGTTCAAGTACCCCAACGACATCGGGCCGGGCGTTTACGACATCCACAGCCCCCGCGTGCCCAAGCGCGGCGAGATGGCCGGCTTGGTCGAGAAAGCCTTGCGCGTGATTCCTGCCGAAAGGCTGTGGATCAACCCCGACTGCGGCTTGAAAACCCGAGGCTGGGAGGAGACGGTCTCCGCTTTGCGGCTGATGGTCGAGGTCGCCAAAGAGTTCAGGCAAAAAATATAAAGGCCTCGACTCCGGCGGCGGCCCCGCCCCTTGTCCGGGGCTTCGCGGCGCGGCGCGCGGCCGCTTCCTGAACCCGGATTCGGCGGTCTTTGCAAGACCGTTGCCGAAAAAAAAAACGCCTCGGCTTTTTGGCCGGGGCGTTTTTTTTTGAAAGCCGGGGCGGTGCCGGGCCTTTGTTCGTCGGCATCCCTTCGCCAAGATGGCCAACAATCCAACGAAAAGCGCCAAGCGCCTGATGAAGCGTCGGGATTGCGCTTCTTCGAGCTTTCGCAACATGGAAATCCATTGGCGCCGGCGCCGTGATTCCATGGCGTTTCTGGATACCCGCGCCTCTTGCGCGCTTTCCTCTTTTTTTCTTCTTGGTCGCCCGGCGAGGAAAGGGGGGGGCGAACCAAAACGCCCATTTTTCAACGCCTTCAAATACGTTGCGTTGAGCCAACAAATCGCGCGAGCGCGCTGGTTGCGCGGTTTTTTTCTGCCGCTTTTTAGCGCTCTTGGCCGTCATCCCCCCACTCCGCCTCGCATTCGCGCAGAGTCTCGCCCGGTTCTTCCGAGGCGGCGCGCGTCGTTGTTTCGTTTGCATCGCCCGGCGCCGGGATCCGCTCCGCGCCGAGGGACGAGACAAGCTCGTTGGGCTCCGGGTCGCGGTCGGCCCGCAAACGGGGGCGCGACTCAAGCCATTGGGGGGCGTTCCCGTTTTCTTGCGCCGGCGGCGCGTCCCGATCCGAGCTTGGCGGCGCCTTTTCGTCGCCCAAAGCCAAGGCGTCTTTCGACGGTTGGGGATGGCTCTTCCCTTCTTCCCCAAACGCCGCATGAGCGGCCGTTTCGATTGTCGCCGCCCAAACTGAGGCTGCGGCCAAAGACGCGGTTTGCCGCGAGTCGCGCCCGTCGAGCCCGCGCTTGGGCGGCAATTCGGGCGCGTCGCTTGGCCGCGCGCGAAGCCGCTTGGGATTGGCTTGGGGGGCGAAAACGGTTTGCCCCGGAAGGCCTTGCGGCGCGCCGATTCGGCCGCGCTCGAGCCCGGAGCCCCGGTTCGGGGGCAAATCGGCAACCCAAGGCGACCTGGGATCGAGCGCGACGTTCGAGCGAGGCACGATCTTGGCCGAGCGGTTCGCATCCGCTCGCCTCGATTGAATTGGGCGGCCGTTTGCGCCATGAGCCGGGCTCTCGCAAGGCGCCCGCGTTGGGCTGCTTTGAGCCGCAGACGCCGCGCTTGGCGGCTCAAGCCGATTCGGTTTTGCGATCCAAACCGTTTGGGGAGCGCGTGAGCGCGCGTCGGCGGGCGTCTCTTGGGATCGTCCTTGGGCGCCCGATGGGGGGCGCCGCATCCCGAAACCGGATCGTGAGCTTGGCGCGTTTTGAGGCGGCGCCATGACCGGTTGGGCCGCCGCCCCGCTCGGCGCGCCCGGGGCGGGTTCCGGCAACGATGGGGAGGGCGAGGCCGGACGCTTGGCGCAGGCGTCGTTGCCGGGCCCCATGCGGCCGAGCGCCGGCTGCCGCCTTGTCGATGCGCCGGCGCGGCTTGGGCGCGCGGGTTGCGCAAAGCGCGCGCCGGACCGCGCCGTTTGCTTCAAGCCCGAGACAACTTGCGCGTCGGGGCGCTGCGGCGCGGGCTTGCGGGATGCGGCGGAAAGATCGCGGCCGTCGCTTTGGACGATTGGCGGTTGGCTTCGGGCCGCAAAGCTCGATTGCCCGGCCCGGCATGGGGTTGGGGGGCTGCCCGCAAGCGGCGCCGCGGCGCCGCCTTGAGCCTGAAGCGCGCGCGGCGCGCGATGGCCGGCCGCGGCGCGCCCGCTCAAGGCCGACGCGCCGTTCATGGTTTCCGTTCGGCGCCCGTTGGGGCCGGGCATGGCGCGGGACGCGGCGCGGAACGTGGGGGAGCGCGTGAGCGTGGCTTTTGCTCTCCGACGGTCGGCTTCTCCGTTGCAAGCCGCGCGGGCGGATCGAGGATCGAGAACGCCTTCGCCTTCCTTGAGCGCCGCCGATGCAGGCGCCTTGGTTGAGCTTGCCCGGGCGCCGTTCGTTCGCGTTGGATCCGCGCCGCTCGATTCGGCGCCGCGAACGGCGGCGGGTTGCCCGCGCTCGGCGCGCTTGGGCGAGGATGCGTCGGAAAAAGGAAGCGAGACGGAGTGGGCGACGTTGGCGCGCGTCCGGGCGCGGGAAACGCCAGGCCGCGTCCTGTTCGGATGTTCGGCGGGCGCGCGGGCGCCCGCGTCCGGGATGGCGGCGCCTGGGGCGGACGGGCGGCGCTCAAGATCGGCGGCCGAGTCGGGACGAGAGTCCGCGAAAACCCCAAGGCTTTCTTGCGGCGCCTCGCTTTGCTCGCGCCATTGCCTTTCCTCCAGCGCCAGCATCGGCAAGGTCGACGACGACAAGCCCCGGTCATGCGATCCGTCCGGTGAGTCGCGGGCCAAGCGCCGAGCCAGCGCTTCGCGCCGCGCCGCTTGGTCGGCCAAGGCCGCCGCTTGCTCGCGCCCGCGAAAAATGGAGTCCAAGCGGCCCGCCGCCGCGCGGTCGAACGGCATGATTTTGAGCGGAGCGCGCCCCGCGCTTTGCGCCAGACCAAGATGCTTGGGCTGACTCCAAGGATGCAGGCAGGCCCATTCGGCCATGGCGTTGGCCCAAGACTCCAACTCCGCTTGGGCCCAACGTCGGGCGAAGGCGATGCGCTCGCGCTTGGGCGGCGGCGTCGCCGTCGGCGTTGCCGCTGCAGTCGGCGCCCTGTCCGACGGCAGCAAGGCTTTTTGGCTTGGCGCCGCGCCGCCTTTGGGCGATCGCGCATCAAAGCGGCCGCCGTTCCGCTTGCTCCCTTCTTGCGATTCCGAACGGTCGGCGCGCGCCGCGCCGGAGAATCCGCCGTTCCCGTCTTCGACGCGCATGCCGCCGGCGCGCGCCGCCGGGTTGGGTTTGGGG
>CAJPTP010000090.1 GCA_905373555.1 uncultured Francisella sp.
TCTCGAAGCATCGGGGTCAAATTTGCAAGCCTGGCGTGGATTCGCCGGTTCGAGCGCGCCAAGCGCGAGCGCTTGAGCGGCGATGCGCCTGGCGCGCTCGATGCGAAATCGGGCAAGCCGCCCGGATTCGCCGGCTTGGGTTGCGGAAGAACAAGACAACTGCGGCGCGCCCGCCGCAAGGAGAATGGAATGGCTGAGTCAAGCGTCGGAACAATCTTGAAAAGCCTGCCCAAGGGGCAGAAGGTCGGCATCGCGTTTTCGGGCGGGTTGGACACCTCGGCCGCGCTGGTTTGGATGAAGCTCAAGGGCGCTTTGCCCTGCGCCTACACGGCGAACTTGGGTCAGCCCGACGAGAGCGACTACGACGCCATCCCGCGCAAGGCGAGGTCCTTGGGCGCCGAAACGGCGAGGCTGGTGGATTGCCGCAAGCAATTGGCGATGGAGGGCCTCGCGGCGATTCAATGCGGCGCTTTCCACATTTCCACGGCGGGGGTGACCTATTTCAACACCACCCCCATCGGCCGCGCGGTCACGGGCACCATGCTGGTGCAGGCGATGCGCGAGGACGGCGTGTCCATTTGGGGCGACGGCAGCACCTACAAGGGCAACGACATCGAGCGCTTTTACCGCTACGGCTTGATGACCAACCCGAGCCTGAAAATCTACAAGCCTTGGCTGGACTCTTTGTTCATCGAGGAGTTGGGCGGGCGCGCCGAGATGAGCCAATTCTTGGCCGACCAAGGCTTCGAGTACAAGATGTCCAAGGAGAAGGCGTATTCGACCGATTCGAACATGCTGGGGGCGACCCACGAGGCCAAGGATTTGGAGAGCTTGAGCTCCGGCATGTTCATCGTCGAGCCCATCATGGGCGTGCGCTTTTGGGACGAATCCGTCAAAGTCGGCAAGGAAACCGTCACGGTGCGTTTCGAGGAGGGCTGGCCCGTCGAGCTCAACGGCGAGCGTTTCGACGATCCCGTCGCGCTGATGCTCAAAGCCAACGAGATCGGCGGCCGGCATGGCTTGGGCATGTCCGACCAAATCGAAAACCGCATCATCGAGGCCAAGTCGCGCGGGATTTACGAGGCCCCCGGAATGGCGCTGCTGCATTTGGCCTACGAAAGGTTGGTCACGGGCATCCACAACGAGGACACGATCGAGCAGTACCGCATCGACGGCCTGCGGCTGGGGCGTTTGCTGTACCAAGGCCGCTGGTTCGACTCGCAGGCGTTGATGCTGCGCGAGACCGCCCAAAAGTGGGTCGCGAGCGCCGTCACGGGCGAGGTGGCCGTTGAGCTGCGCCGAGGCAACGACTACACGATTTTGGACACGAGCTCGCCCAATCTGACCTACAAGCCCGAACGTTTGACGATGGAGAAAAACGCGGGCTTCTTCACGCCCGAAGACCGCATCGGGCAGTTGACGATGCGCAACCTCGACATCGCCGACACCCGCGGCAAGTTGGGCGTGTACGCCAAAACAGGCGCCTTGCGCTTGGGCTCGGGCGCGATCCTGCCCATGTTGGGCGAGGCGGGCAAAGACCGGGGCGGCAAAGATTGACGCTTCAGGTTCCGGGCGTCGGGCGCAGGGCTTCGGATTGGGTTGGGGCTTGAGCCGCCGAATGCGCTTGGGGCCGGCCGGGCCGCGTCTTGGCCGGGCCGGCTTGGCTTGGTTCGCTTCGGCTTGAGGAAGGTGATGAAACGGCAACGGGGATGCTTTTCTCGTTGCTTTTTTCATACCCGCTTGAGCCGCGCAATGGGGCATCGCGCTTGAAGCCCGCAGAGCGCGCAAGGCGCGCGCGTTGCGGCCGGTTGCGCCCGGGCCGAAAATTCCAACTGAATTTGGCTTTTTCGGCCGCGGCGGCCGACAAAGACGATTCCTTCCGATTCCGCGCCAAGGAGCGCTTGGGCTCCCGGTTCCGGGCTTCGGGGTCAAGGCGCCATGCGCCGGTTTTGGGGGCGGCAGACATTATGATGCAGATGAAAACGCGTTTTTTTGCGCTTTTGAGGCGTGTTGCGCCGTGGGTTTTGGCGGCGGCGTTGGGCGGCGCGCTTGCGCCTGCGCTGTCGGCTTGCTCGCGCCAAGCCGACAGCGGATCGGCCGGGGCGCAGAGCGCCGCGGCGGCCCGCGATTCGGAATCCGGGCCCGCGCCCAACCCCCGTTGGACGACGTACAACGTCGCGACCACAGCCGATTATCCGCCGTTCACCTTTTTGGATTCCAACGCGCAAGTGATCGGCTTTGACGCCGACGTGCTCGCCGCCATCGCGAAGAACCAGCGCTTCAATTTGGCTTGGCAGCCCACCGTTTGGAAAGGGGTGTTCGAGACGATCGAATCCGGACAAGCCGACGTCTTGGCGATGGCTTTCGTGATCTCGCCGCGCGCGGATGACCGGATGGATTTCTCGGATCCATACCTGCGCTCGGGCCGCGGCGCGCTGGTTCGGGCGGATGGGCCAAAAAGCATCGCGGGCTTGGCCGACAAGCGCATCGTGACGCAGGAGGGCACCACCAACATCCCGATATTGCAGGAGCGCTTCGGCGTCGACGCCAACATCATTCCCGTGCGCACCAATTACCTGGAGCTGTTTTACCTGATCAACAAGCAGGCCGACGCCGCTTACGACGATGCGCACGTGCTGCAATATCACCTGCGCAACACGGCCTCGGGATCGTTTGCCCTCATTCCCGACCCGTCCTATAAGCCCGATTCTTTCGCCTTTGTCGTCAAAAAGGGCAATGCGGATCTGAAAAAGAAGCTGGATGACGGATTGTCCGCCATCGTCGCAAACGGCGAGTACGATCGCATCTACGAAAAATGGTTCGGCACAAACGTCGACGAATTGGGCTTCACGGTTGAATGAGGCCGACTCAAGGGGGGGGGGAGGCGCGCGCCCTGGGAACGCGGGCGTCCGCGGTTTCGTTGCGCCGCGAAACGACGCGTCGCGGGCGGCGCTCGATGGTCATGCGGGTCGGGTCCGCTGCGGTCGGCGCGCTGTTTTGCGGCTCCGCCGCGACGCCTTCTGCCTGCTTGGGCGGAATGAAAGAACGCAAAGGTGGAGCCTTGTCGCAGTCGGGCGGGGAGTGGCTGCTCGCCGCCGCGCTTGGGCTGTTCGCCGGCCAATAGGGCGCCGTCGTCAAAGCGCGTTTGATCGGCAGCGCCATGAGGGTCCGCCTGTTCCCGGATCCATGGAGATTTGCGCGCTTCGGGCGGAAACGGGAAGCGAAGGCTTTCTTGTCGGATTCGAGGCGCCCCGGGAAGTTGGGGCGCGACGCGCGTTCCAAGCCGGGCGTCCCCATGGCATAAAAAAATCCCGCCAAGCGGGATTTTTTTTATGCCATATATTCCCTCCGGCCGCTGCCGCAACGCCAAATCGGCGGCCCAAGGGAATGGAAACCTTGGGCGTTTTTCTTCCTCTTCGGCGCGCCTTCGGGCGCGCCGACCCAACCAAGAGCGCGCCCCCGGCCCAATCCAGCCAATCGCAAGTCAATAGAAGAGCACGGTTTGCGCCGCATTGTTTCCGACGTGCGGCAGAATCGCGCCTTGCGACAAGATCTCGGACTGGCGCATGAAGGCGAAATCCAATCTCGTCATTTCGGGATAATTGGTCGGCTTGAAGAATTGCGTGCTCGAAACCAAATCCAAATCGCCGCTTGCGAAGGTTCTCAAAGCATTCGAATAGGGGGGGGCGTTGAACGTGCCGATCACGACTTTCTCGTTTTTGTTGTTTTTCGCGATGTAGGCGGCCAGAGCCTCAAAATACGCGTTTCTTTCCTCGTAGGTCTCGGAGTTGACGGGCTTGGGGGCTTTCACGGCGAAAAGCGCCCGATCGTTTTTAAGCAGAAGATGCGCAAAGGCGTAGTTGCCCTGCTTGATCATCTTGCACTGCAAGGGCACGTTGGAAAAAACAATCAAGGATTCGTCGTTCTTCCCGATGTGGCTGCATGGAACGCTTCTGAACAATTTTCTGATTTTCTTGATTTCCGTGAAGTTGGACGAATTGGCGGAACCTGTGATCAAAATGTCGGGCTTCACCTGCGCGATGTTGTCCACCTCCCCGTTTTGATTGAGGTTCTCCGTTCCCAAATCCACGTACATCACGTTGTATGAAATTCTTTTGCTGTCTTCCTTGGAAAAATCTTTTGAGGTGAAAGGCATGGCGAGCATCGCCGCGATCCCCACGATCAGCAAAATGGCGACGTAGCGGATGACGCCTTCGACAAAGAACAGCCCGATCAACAGCAAGAGCCCCGCATGGGGCAAATAACGCAAGAAATACTCAGCCCACAGCCCACCGACGCTCGTCGTCATTGACAGAACCATGAGCAAGGCGACGACGGCGACCAGTATGCTCACAAACAGATTGAGAAAACCCTCTTTCATCTTTTTCTCCGTCAACGGCGCTGAAGTCAGGGAAAGTCAGGGAATGACCGCGCCAAGGTCCGTTGCGGCGTCGCCCGGGCCGCCGAACAAGCGGTTGCTGGGCCGTCTATCCCAATAGGCAAGCGTCGACGCATTGAACAAAATCTTCGCCTCCCTCGCGGAAGCAAGCGGATTTTATCATGCCCGAAATGCGCGCATGGCGCTTGGGGCAAGGGCTTTTGGCCCAAGCTATGGGGAAGTTGTTTTGCCTCCGCCGTTGCCGGCGCATTGCCCGCTCCCGGCGCTCGAAGCGCTTCGGGAGAGGGGCCAATCGACGCCGTCGAACCATTCTTGTCTTGTTTTCTTGGCCAATCCTTCTCTTTTGGCCGCAAGATCTTCAGGATTCAATGGAGTCAAAGCAGAGTCAAAGCGCGGCGCCGCCTGATTTGCGAGCCTCGGATCCGGGGGGGGGGGCCAAGCCTCGGCGCAATCGTTTCGACGCGCGCCGGCTGTTTCGGCGCCGGAGGCGAAATCCGCTTGCGAGAAGCTCCGGCGCGGGAGCGGCGACGGATGGGCCGAAACTTGATCAGGCCGGGCGGTCAAGCAATGCGATGTTTTTGCGAGCCAAGGCGTTGGTCAGAACAGACCGGCGGAAATTTTTTCCCGCCTCCCGGCGCAACAATCCGAAAACTGTTTGGCGCTTTGTTTCCGTTGGCCCATGGGGCCGGCGGCCCCGCCGGATCGGCTCGGCGCAAGGCGCCGCGCCAATATTGCGGGAAAGTTTGCAAGAAGCGTCGATATCAAAAAGGCGCCGTCAAATCATGACGCTGACGCCGGCTCCAATCGCCTTGTCGCGGCGGCTCGAAGAAGCGCAATCCCGACGCTTCAAGGGCGGCATGATGAGCTTTCCGTCGGACTGTTGCCCTTCTTGGCGCAGAGACTCCGACAAATGAAGGCTTCAACGGTTCACGCGACCTTCCGTTTTGTTTTTTT
>CAJPTP010000091.1 GCA_905373555.1 uncultured Francisella sp.
CATCCAAGCGGCTTTGAAAAGCCCGGGGCTGAAGCGGCGCCGCCGTTTTGCCTTTCTGTTTGTTTTTTGCGGGCTCGGCGAGGCGTTCAACGGCGCCGCTTCAGCCCCGGGCTTTTCAAAGCCGCTTGGATGCGGCAGTGGGCGGCCATCATCCGCGTCCACGTTTTTTCGTCGATCCTTGCGGGCGGCTTGGCCAGCCACAGGGCCAAATCCCCGGCTTCGGCGCCGACGGCCCGGGCCAAGGCGCGGGTTTGCTCGTCGCGCAGCTTGGGGTCGAGCCGCTCCGCCTCGTCGTTTTGCGCCGCATCCAACAGCGGCCTCAAGCCCTCGAAGCGATCGGCCTTCCGGCGCAGGTCGGCCAAAAGCCGGTCTCTGACCTTGGCGCAGTGCGCCCGCCCAAAGGCTCGGAAGCGCCGCCCGCCCGCCGAAGCCAAGGCGAAGCGGCCCATGGCGTGGTAGTAGGCCCGGGCGTCGAGCTCGTCGAAGGCGTCGTCGGCCGCCGCGGCGCCCAGCCGCGGCGTCGCGCGCCAAGCCGCGAGCAGCAGCAACATGGCGAAAGCGGCGAACAAAACGGGGCGGCGCCGGATCGCGTCGAGCCAGGTGTCCGGAGCGGGCGGCGCGTCCGGCTGGATGGCGCGCAGCAGGATGTAATCCTTTTTGCCTTGCGTGAGGGCGTCGAAGAACAGCGCGTTGTCGAAGGCCGCGGCGTCGGCCCCGCGAACGGTGTGCCTGTGGCGCGGGGCGATGAAGGATTGGCCCGCGACCACGATCACGCGCCCTCGGCCCTCGGGAAACTCGACGGCGATCGGCCCCAGGGCGTTGCGGGCCAGAATCCGGCGGCCCTTGCGCACGACGCCCGCCCATTTTTCGGGCAGCGCGGGCGGCAGATCCCCCGTAAGCCCCGCTTCGCCTTTGACGGCGCGCGCGTACGCTTGGCGGGCCTCCCGGGCCGCCTCGCTTGGCGCCTCGGCGTCGGTGAGCCGCAGCGTCATGGGCGGCAGGTAGGGCCGGCCGAGCAAAACGTCGCACTCGATTCCGTCGATTTGCGTCGCGCCCAAGGCGGCGGCGCAATAGTCCAAGAAGTAGTCGGAGCTCAAGTCCGTTTGGCGCTCGTGATTGTCGCCGATCAGCGCGTCGTCCGTCCCGGGCCGCGGGCCGCCTTGCTCGGGGCTCAAGGCCAACTGCGCGAAATAGGGGGCGGCAAGGCGCGCGTTGCGGCGCATCTCCGCCTCGCAGCGCCTGCGGTTTTGCGGATTGGCCCAAGCCGTTTGCGCCATGGCCGCGCCCAGCGCGTCGAAAAACAGATAGCCGCTGAGCCTGCGGCTTGATCCTTTGAGCCAGCGCCGGCCCGGTTCGTCGCTCTCTATGCCAAGGTTCGCGGCGCCCCGGTTTTCGGGGTTGAGCTTGGCCATGCGCCGCATGTATTGCGCGTTGAGGCGCAGCTCCCTCAAAGCCGCAGGCAAGGCGGCTTGGGCGTGCTCGGGCCGCGGCAGGAAAATCTCGGGCGCCGCGCCGAAGGTTTGCGCCAGCCAATCGCGCTTGGGGTCGACGAGCTTGCGCTCGCCTTGGCCGCCCAAGCGGCCATGGAAATCGTAGTCGCGGTCGTTCGTTTGCGATTCGAACTCGTCTTCGGCATCCTCCTCCGCCTCGGCCCGCTCCGCCTCCTCGCTCTTGGCTTTGCCCGCGTTTTGGCCTTGGGCTTTGTTGTCGGTTTCGCCCGCGGTTTGGCCCGAGGCGCCGTTTGCCGGGCTTGCCGCCGCTTTCGCTTGTTCCCCCGCCGCGGTTGCGTTTCCCGTTTCGCCGCCCGCGATCGATGCGCCGGGCTTCCCCTCGCCGCCGCCCGCGCCCGCGCCCGCGGCAGCGCCCGCGCGCCGCATGCCCGCGTCCACCGTCTTGACCCATCGGCGCATGCTGTCGCGCGCCAAGAACCCTTGGTCGTCCAACAGGAAAATCGCGTCGTTGCCCTTGGCGACCCAAGCCGACAGAATGCGCCACGATTCGTCCAGCTTGCCGTTCGCGGGCGATCCGAAAAAGACGTTGGGCTTGCGCAGGTCGCCCCCGTCGGCCGGATCGTCGCCGTAGCTTGGGGTCGAAAACACGATGATCGTCCCTTGGGGCTCCCTGCCCGGGGCCGTGAGGCGCGCGCGTTTGTTGTCGAAGCCGTTTTCCTTGGCCGCCATCTCCCGAAAATCCCGGTAGCGGCGCACCTTGGCGTCCGGGTTGAGGTCTTGAAGCAGCGCGGCCGCCGAGGTCATCGCCTCGGGCTCGGGCGGCCCGTCCCAGGCGTCTTGCCACAGGTTGGGGGAGATCATGCCCTCAACCCATTCGATGCGGTCGACTTTCCCCCTTTGCGCAAGCCAGTAGCCGCCCGCCGCGAGGCAAAAAAGCAGCGCCAAAGCCCCGGCCAAGATCGCCTTGCCCGAGATTTTGCGCTTGGGGGATCGGCCCGATTCGGGAGGCGCCGGCGGGGCGGATCCCGTCAAGCGCGTTGCGTCGGGCGCTTCGATCCGCGTTTCGCGCATCGGATCGGGGGCGGCGCGGGGCGCGGGGTTCTCGCTCATGGCCTCGTCCCTCCCTTCGTCGCCGATTCCCCCCCGCTTGCCGCGCGGCTCCTTCGATCCCGAGCGCCGCGCAGCCGCGAGAGCGCGCCCAACCGGCCGCGGGGCCGGGCCCGCTCGCTTTGCTCGGCGGCGTCGAAGGAGCGCGAGCGGGCCGAGGGCGCCCCGATCGCGCGCTCGTAGGCCAAAATCATGGCGTTGAGCCTTTCGATTGGGATGACCTCATGGGCGTAGGCGCAGTCGATCCACACGGAAAAAGCGCTTTGCGCCGCGCGGTGGGTTTCGGGCGCGAGGCGCCCGCACAGATCCAAAATTTCGTTTTCGGTCATGCCGGCGCCCAACGGCAAACGATGAAGGTGGATCAGTTTCGAAAGGCAGGCCCGAAAGACCAGGCTCACGGCCGCGCGCGCGGACGCGGGGAACAGCTCCCGCGCGGCCGCCCCGACGTCCTTGGGCAGGGATTCGGGCCGCACGTCCAAGTCGAACAGGGTCTCGGGCGGCTTTTGGGCTTTTTGCGCATCCTTGGCCGCCCGCAAAATGGCTCGGGCCGAAAGATAAACCGCCAAGCACAGCAAGACGTAGCTTGCGATCGACAGCGCCGCTTTGGCGGCGTCGAACCTGGGCGCCCAGCCCCGCAAGTCGGGAAGCTTCGATCCGTCGGAATCGGCCCAAGGGGCGATTTTGACGGTCTCGAAGCGGCCGAAGGGCTCCTTGAGCAACGCCTCGCGCAGGCGCTCCGCGTCGCGCGGCTGCGCGGTTTTTCCAAAAACCGTCGCTTGGGCGGTTTGGGGGGCGCGCGGGGCGAGGTTCATCGCTTGGGCGCTCAAAGCCGCTTGGGCTTCCTTTTGATCCAACAGCTCCGCCAATCGGGCGTCCGTCAGGCCGGGGGCGCCTTGGGGATCGACCGCGAAGCCCGCCGGCCCCAAGACCTTGAGATCGTTGAGCAGCCGCATGTCCTTGAGGGCGGTTTGCCGGGCCAAAAGCCGCGCATCCTCGCGCCCTTGCAAGGACAGCGCCGCGAGCTGGCTTAGCGCCCGAACGTCGATCGTCGTTGGGCGGGCGTAATCGAAGGCGGAGCCGCACGGCGCGCCGTCCGGGGTTTTGGAGCCGAACCGAGCGAAGCGGCGCGCGGCCGCTTGGCCTTTTTCTTCCAGCGGCGTCGCGTCGCAGTCGGGCTGGAGGGACAAAGCGAACGGGTTGGGCTTGCCGTCGACGATCTTGGCCGCTTCGGGGCGGGGGCCCGCGAGCGCGGCCTCGGCGGCGTCGACGCCCTCCAAGCCGCGCTTGGCCGCCGCGAAAACGGCGTCGCCGCTCACTCGGTTCGGCTCGCTTGGGGCCGCTTGGCCGCTTGGATCGACGGCGGCGGGGTCGAGCCGCCCGGCGGCGCCCTCCGCCTGCGCCGGGCCCGCCCAAGCCCCGGAAAGGGCCGCCGCCAACGCCGCGCCCAGAAACGCCGCGCCGGAAAAGCGCGGGCCCGTCGCGCCCGGCGCGTCTGCGCCGCCCGATGCGCCCGTCGCGCCCGATGAGCCCGCCAAGTCGGACGGTTCGCCGCCAAGCCCCGGATCGCCCGGGGCGTTCGCGCCCCGTCTTGGGCCAAGCCCGGACGCCGGGCTCGATTCGGCCCGCGCCGCCCGGCCCAAGTTGGGGCCCGCGCCATCCGATTCCGATCGCTCGGCGCCGAGCCCGGGGCCGGTTCGCCCGGATCGCTCGGTTCGCTCCGCCCCGATCGCGGCCAAGCCCCGCTCGACGTCGCTTGAAACCGACCAGGTCATCGCATGCCAAGCCAAAGACGACATGGCGCCCGCGTAAAACGGCTGCCAGGCGGCCAAGGCGACGACGAAGCACAGGGAGAACAGCCAAGCCGAAGCCGCCGCCTCGGCGCCCGAAAACATCTGGGAGTAAAACAGCTGGGCGACCGCCGCCATGCGGTCGACGGGGTTGCCGTATTGGACAAACGGCGTGAGCAAGAACCATGCGACGTAAAAGATCCCGTAGGCGAACGCCTGCTCGATGTGGACGCCGATGAAGCCCGACCAAGCGCAGTGCATGGAGCAGCCGGCCAGGCTTCGGCTCGACGCGTCGGGCAGTTGGGGGTAAAGCTCGCGCGATCGGATCATAAAGGTTTTGGCGAAGCGGGTTGGGTCGAGGCGCCGCCACGTGAGATCCCCCAACAGCCGTTTGGTCAGGCTCAGCCTCCAGCCGTTGACCAGGCAGTCCAAAAAGCCCGGGTTGCCGCCCAGCGACACGGCGGCCATCGCCCGCGCCATCCCGGGCTCCTGCGCGGGCTTGAGCCAAAACGCGGCCAGCCAAAACAGCGACGGGTCGGCGCGCAGCAGCGCCGCGAGGGGGATCAGCGCGGGCAGGGCGAGGCCCAGCCACAACGCGGCGAAAAACAGCGGCCTTTGCGCCGCCAGGCGCAGCCCCAAGTCCAAGGCTTCCCAAGGATCGCGGTCGCGCTCGACAAAAATCGGCCGAGCCCGGTTCGATTCGCCCATGTCCCAACCCATCGTCACACCCGCAAGGCGCCGGCGGCGCGGGCGTCCGAACAAGATCGAACGGCCCGGGCGCAAACGGAAAAATCAGAGAGAAAAAACAGCGAAAGAAAAAGACAAAACACCAACAAAAGCAGAAAAGACAGACAAACAAGAACAGACAAAATGAACAGACAAAAATAACAGACAAAATGAACAGACAAAAAGAACAGACAAAAAGAACAGACAAAAAGAACAGACAAAAAGAACAGACAAAAAGAA
>CAJPTP010000092.1 GCA_905373555.1 uncultured Francisella sp.
GCTCAAAGGGCCTTTGGGCCGAGCGAAAGGAAAAGATATGCAAGAATTCGACGTCGTGGTGATCGGCGCGGGCCCGGGCGGCTACGTCGCCGCGATCGAGGCGGCCGGTTTGGGTCTGTCGACGGCCTGCGTCGACGCGAACAAATCCAAGTCCGACCCCAACGTTCCATCCTTGGGCGGATGCTGCCTCAACGTCGGCTGCATCCCCTCCAAGGCGCTGCTGCAGACCTCCGAGCGTTTCCGCGAGATCGCCGACGGCTTGGAAGAGCACGGCATTGAGGTCGCCCAACCCAAGATCGACGCCGCCAAGATGATCGCCCGCAAGGACGAGGTCGTGGCGAAGCTCACTGGCGGCATCGCCTTTCTGTTCAAGCAAAAGAAGGTCGCGAGCTTTTTTGGCACGGCGAGCTTCAAAGGCAAGGAAGGCGACGGCTGCGTCATCGAGATCGAGCGCGACGGCAAGGCGGTCGAGACCATCAAAGGCCGCAACGTCATCGTCGCCACGGGCTCGATCCCCCGCCCGCTGAAAGGGGCCAAGGTCGACAACAAGTTCATCTTGGACAACGTCGGCGCCTTGGACATGACCGAGGTGCCCCGATCCTTGGGCATGATCGGATCGGGCGTGATCGGCGTGGAGATGGGCTCGGTTTGGCGGCGCTTGGGCGCCGAGGTCACCATCTTGGAGGCCTTGCCCAACTTCCTGGCCGCCGCCGACGGGCAGATCGCGCGCGAGGCGCAAAAGGTTCTGTGCAAGGAGCAAGGCCTCAACGTGGTTCTGGGCGCGAGCGTCAAGAGCGTGTCCAACAACGGCGACAAGGGCGTCGAGGTGGTTTACGAGGCCGACGGCAAGGAAGAGACCAAGACCTTCGACAAGCTCATCGTCTGCATCGGCCGCATCCCCACAACGGCGGGCCTCAAGCCCGAGGCGATCGGCCTGAAGCTCGACGAGCGCGGCCGCATCGAGGTCAACGACGAGTGCGCGACCAACGTCGAGCGCGTGTGGGCCATCGGCGACTGCGTGCGCGGCCCGATGCTGGCGCACAAAGCCAGCTTGGAGGGCAGGGCGGTGGCCGAGCGCATCGCCGGGCAAAAGCCGACGGTCGATTTGAGCCTGATGCCCGCCGTGATCTACACCGACCCCGAGGTGGCGTGGGTGGGCAAGACCGAGGAGCAGCTGAAGAAGGAGGGCCGAGAGTACGTCAAAGGCCAGTACAACTTCGCCGTCAACGGCCGGGCCCTGTGCATGGGCAAGGCCAAGGGTTTTGTCAAGATTTTGGCCGACGCCAAAACCGACAGGATCTTGGGCTGCCACATGATCGGCCCGAATGTTTCTGAGCTGATCGGCGAGATCGTCGTCGCGATGGCCTTCAGCGCCTCCAGCGAGGACATCGCCCGCATCGTCCACGCCCACCCCACTTTGTCCGAGGTGACGCTCGAGGCCGCTTGGTCGGCGCAGGCCGCCCTGGCCGCCAAGGCGAAACGCGCCAAGGCGTAGGCCGGGATGCCCGTCCGCCGCCCCTTCGGGGCGGTTTTTTCGGACGGCGCCGGGGGGAGTTTGCGCATGGACAACGACTTGGCGACGCTGCTGGGCTTGATCCTGCTGCCCGCGGGCGTCCTGTCGATGGCCTTTGCCTTTTTGTGGCAAATCCACGTCATGTTCGCCGAAACGGGCGAGCTGGATCGCTTTGAGGGCAAGGAGCTGGCGAAGGTCGTCGCCGTTTTGTTCTTCACGTTCAGCTTGGCGGTGTATTGGTATTGCCCCAAAAGCCGCAAGAAGGGCAAGTGGTTTTGGGTCGCCCTGATCGGCGGCGCGGCGATGTACGCTTTGTCGACCCAAGCCTTGCTGCCGCCGTCCAAAAAATCCGTCGCCGCGGCCGTTCCCGCCCCGGCCGCCGCTCCGGCCCAAGCCGTTGCGGCGCCCCAAGCGGGCGACGCGCCCAAGGCGCCCTAAGATGGAGCAACGCCGTTTCGCGCGCTTCGCGCTTTTCTAAGGAAAACCCCATGAATCTACACGAATATCAAGCCAAAGAACTGCTCAAGAAGTATGGGCTTAGCGTTCAAAACGGCATTTTGGCGACGACGCCCGAGGAGGCGAAAGCCGCCTTCGAGAAGCTGGGCGGCAAGTTCGCCGTGGTCAAGGCCCAAGTCCACGCCGGAGGCCGCGGCAAAGCGGGCGGCGTGAAGGTCGTCAAGAGCGCCGGCGAGGCCGCCGAGGTCGCCAAGAGCCTTCTGGGCACGCGTCTGGTCACCCACCAAACCGACGCCAACGGCCAGCCCGTGAACTCGGTGTTTGTCGCCGAGGACATGTACCCCGTCAAGCACGAGTATTACTTGGGCTGCGTGATCGACCGCGCGGCGCGGCGCGTGACGTTCATGTGCTCCACCGAGGGCGGCGTCGAGATCGAGAAGGTCGCGGCCGAAACCCCCGAGAAGATCATCACCGTCAAGGTTGACCCGCTGGTCGGGCTGCAGCCCAACCAAGCCCGCGAGGCGGCGTTCAAGATGGGCCTGCAGGGCAAGGAAGTGTCCCAGCTGGTCAAGGTCATGCAAGGCGCCTACAAGTGCTTTGTCGAAAACGACCTGTCCCTGTTCGAGGTCAATCCCTTGGCGCTGCGCGAAAACGGCGAGCTCGTGTGCATCGACGCCAAGGTCAATGTCGACGCGAACGCGACGTTCCGCCATCCCGACCTGGAAGCCCTGCGCGACAAGAGCCAAGAAAACGCGCGCGAGCTGCGCGCCTCCGAGTTCGGGCTGAACTACGTGGCCTTGGAGGGCAACATCGGCTGCATGGTCAACGGCGCGGGCTTGGCGATGGCCACCATGGACATGATCAAGCTCGAGGGGGGGCGGCCCGCCAACTTCCTCGACGTCGGCGGCGGCGCGACCAAAGAGCGCGTGATGGAGGCGATCAAGATCATTCTCGACGACAAATCCGTCAAGGGCATCTTGATCAACATCTTCGGCGGCATCGTCCGCTGCGACATGATCGCCGAGGCCGTCATCGCGGCGGTCAAGGAGGTCGACGTGAAGCAGCCCATCGTGGTGCGCCTTGAAGGCAACGAGGCCGAGAAGGGCGCGCAATTGCTGAGGGACTCCGGCCTGCGCCTGATCCCCGCCGACGGCCTGGCCGACGGCGCCAAGAAAATCGTCGAAGCCGTCAAATAAGAAAGGATCCCTCAACAATGAGCATATTGGTCAACAAAGACACCAAAGTTTTGGTGCAAGGCTTCACGGGCAAAAACGGCACGTACCACAGCCAGCAGTGCATCGCCTACGGCACGCAAATCGTGGGCGGCGTGGTGCCCGGCAAAGGCGGCCAGACCCACTTGGATCGCCCCGTGTTCAACACGATGAAGGAAGGCGTGAAGGAGACGGGCGCCAACACCAGCATCATTTTCGTGCCCGCCCCCTTCGTTTTGGACTCGATCGTCGAGGCCGTCGACAGCGGCATCCAATTGATCGTCGTCATCACCGAGGGCGTGCCCACCTTGGACATGCTCAAAGCCAAGCGCTACATCGAGACCTGCGGCGCGGGCGCGCGCCTGGTCGGCCCCAACTGCCCGGGCGTCATCAGCCCCGACGAGTGCAAGCTCGGCATTCAGCCCGCCCACATCCACAAAAAGGGCTGCGTGGGCGTCATCTCGCGCTCCGGCACCCTGACCTACGAGGCGGTCGCGCAGACCACCAAGCTGGGCTTGGGCCAAAGCACGTGCGTGGGCATCGGCGGCGACCCGATCATCGGCTTCAACCAAATCGACTGCCTGCGCGAGTTTGAGAAGGATCCGCAGACCAAGGCGATCATCATGATCGGCGAGATCGGCGGCACGGCGGAGGAAGAGGCGGCCGAGTTCATCAAGTCCGAGGTCACCAAGCCCGTCGTGGGCTACATCGCGGGCGTCACCGCCCCCAAGGGCAAGCGCATGGGCCACGCCGGCGCCATCATTTCCGGCGGCAAGGGCACGGCCCAGGAGAAGTTCGCGGCCTTCGAGCGGGCGGGCGTCGCCTACACCCGCAGCCCCGCGGAGATTGGCTCGACGATGTTCAAGCTGATGAAGGAAAAGGGTTTGGCCTGATCCGCGGTTCGCGCCGGGCAAAAACAAAACAAAAAAGGGAGCGGCTTGCGCTCCCTTTTTTTATGCCGGGATTCGCCGCCCGCCGCGCCGTCCGTCGCGCCGCCCGGCCGGGGGCCGCCCAACCCGGCCTTCAAGCGCGCCTCGGGGCGGCCCAAGCCTTGAGCTTGGCCTCGTCGGCCACGACGGCCTCGATCGCGTCGAAGCACGGGTCGAAATAGGGGCCTTTGAGGGTCAGCAGCCGGCCCGCCCGGATCACGGCGATTTCGATTTCCTGGCCGTCTTGCAGTGTTTGGGCGATGTTGGCCCAGCCCGTCGCGCCGCCTCGGTCGGCGACGGCGATCCCGTTGATCGCGACCGCCTCGTCGCCCGGCGCCAGCCCGATTTCAAAGCCGCACGCGCCTTCGCGCACGGCCAAAAGCTTCATCGTTCCGCCTTGGTCTTGCGGCGCCTCGCCCGTGATTCGGGCGGCGGGGTCGCCCGCTTGGCGCCGGATGGCCAGGCCCATGGCGCGAAAAGGGCCGTCCAAATCCAAAGGCTCGGTTCCGTCGACGAATCGCGCGTAAAACTCCCCCAAATCGACCCCCGTCGCCCGTTCGGCCGTTTCTTTCCATTCTTGGCGGTTGAACCCGGTTTGCCCTTGGCGCGCGCGCGCGAACAAGGCCCGCATGATGTCGTCAAGCCTTTTCTTCCCGCCGCTTTCGCGGGCGATCAGACCGTCCAAAACAATCCCCGCGAGGTTGCCCTTGCCGTAGTAATTGGCGATCATGTTGGGTCGGTTGGGGAAGCTCTTGTAGTGTTTGTCCCAAGCCTCGAGGCTCGCCTCGGCCAGGCTTTGCCGGTTGGGGCCCATGCGCCAGGCGGTTGATTGCAGGTCGTCGGAAACCAGCAGCGCAAACTCTTGGGGGGAGACCGCGCCCGAGCGCAGCAAGGCCAAATTGCCGAAATACTCGGTCAGGCCCTCGAAAGCCCACAACTGCGACGTGTATGCCTCGGCCGAAAGGTCGCTTTGGGCGACGCCGATGGGTTTGAACGCCTTGACGTTCCATTGGTGGAAGTATTCGTGCGAGACGGTGGAAAGCAGCCGCAGGTACGGCTTGCGGTCGAGCGCGGGGGCGTCTTGGGCCAAGGCGCCCGTCGCGGCGTTGGCCAATTGCTTGGCCGTCGCGGCGATCACGCAGCAATCGCGGTGCTCCAGCC
>CAJPTP010000093.1 GCA_905373555.1 uncultured Francisella sp.
AGCGCAGAAGCGTTGACGCCCTCTCCCGGCGGATTTGTTTGCGCCGGCGTTGAACAGTCGCAAGAAAAGCGCTCAAGCGACCTGCGAGGTTCGGATGGCTTGTCTTCGAGCCGGCGCAACACGACAGCCGGAGAAATTTTTCGTTTGTTTTTTGATGATGTTCGACTGTTGCCGCCGTCCTCCCGCCGCGCCGGCTTGACGCCAATCGTTTCGTTGTGCGCTGCACAATAATTTCGACGATTTCGAGCTCGCTGCCGGAAAGGGCCCGTGGCTTGACTTATACGCAGCGCAAAATGCCCCGCCTGCCGGAATTCGTTATAATCACGCATGATTGCGTGCGGCCGCATTCTTGGCCCCCGTCGTCGATTTCTGACTGGCGCCGTCCGCGGACAGACGCCGAACAAGGAGAAAACATGAGCAAATCAGCAAAGCTTGTTGTCGAAGGAAAAGAGGTTGAACTGCCGATCCTGAAAGGCACCCTTGGCCAGGATGTCTTGGATATCAGGAAGTTGACCAAAGAAACCGGCATGTTCACGTTTGATCCCGGATTCCTTGCGACCGCTTCGTGCGAATCGAAAATCACCTTCATCGACGGCGGCAAAGGCCAGCTTTACTACCGCGGCTATCCCATCGAGCAGTTGGCCGAGCACAGCACCTATTTGGAGGTTTGCTACCTGCTTTTGTACGGCGAGTTGCCCAACAAAGAGCAATTCGACCGCTTCGTGCACGACATCACGTACCACACGATGCTTAGCGAGCAGATGGCTCACTTCTTCCGCGGCTTCAACCGCGACGCGCACCCCATGTCGATGATGGTCGCGGTGGTCGGCGCCTTGGCGGCGTTCTACCAAGACAGCTTGGACATCAACAATCCCACGCATCGCCAGATCGCCGAGAATCGCCTGATCTCCAAGATCCCCACCATCGCCGCGATGTGCTACCGCTACTCCGAAGGCCGCTCCTTCATGTTCCCCGACAACAGCTTGAGCTATGTCGACAACTTCATGCGCATGCTGTTCGCCAGCCCCTGCGAGCCTTACAAGGTCAACCCCGTTCTGTCCAAGGCGCTGGATCGCATCATGATCTTGCACGCCGACCATGAGCAAAACGCCTCGACCAGCACCGTGCGCCTGGCCGGCTCCTCCGGAGCCAACCCCTTCGCTTGCATCGCCGCCGGCATCGCCTGCCTGTGGGGCCCCGCCCACGGCGGCGCCAACGAGGCCGTGCTCAAGATGCTCTACGAGATCGGCGACGTGTCCAAGGTGCCCGAGTTCATCCAAGGCGTCAAAGACAAGAAGTACCGCCTGATGGGCTTCGGCCATCGCGTGTACAAGAACTTCGACCCGCGCGCCAAGATCATGAAGAAGACCTGCCAAGAGGTGTTGGACGAGTTGGGCTTGCACAACGACCCGCTGTTCAAGCTGGCCATGGAGTTGGAGCGCATCGCCTTGTCCGACGAGTACTTCATCGACCACAAGCTGTATCCCAACGTCGACTTCTACTCGGGCATCGTGCTCAAAGCCATGGGCATCCCCACCTCGATGTTCACCGTCATGTTCGCGGTTTCGCGCACGGTGGGCTGGATCTCCCACTGGCACGAGATGATCGCCGACCCCGACCAAAGGATCGGCCGTCCTCGCCAGCTGTACTTGGGCTCCGAGAAGCGCGACTACACGCCCATCGAAAAGCGCTGATCGCGTTGGGCCTTGGGGCTTTGGATGCGCGCATCCGGACGCCTCGGGGCTCGCCCCGACCCTTCCACCCCTTCCCCGCAGGCCCGCGCTTTTCGGGTTTGTATGGGATCCCGCCCCGGGGCGCCTGCGCGCCTCGGGCCGGGGGCGGTCGAGGCGCGGCGGCGGTTTCGCCGGCCCTCGGGGCTTCGAAACGTCGAGGCTTGAACGTTGCGCGGCCAAGCGCTCCCGGGCGCGGGCGCGGGCTCGAATCTCGACGCATCGAAAAAATTCACGTTCCGGCATGCCCGGCATGCGTTTGGCGCGCCTGCCGGGCATGCCGGGCAAGCTGACAAAGGGGGGCGCTGCCATGATGGCGGATGATCTGAAAAGTTCGTATTTGTTTGGGGGCAATGCCCCGTACATCGAGCAGCTGTACGAGGATTTTCTGCAAAACCCCAACTCGGTCGAGCCGCATTGGCGCGACTATTTCGAGAAGGTCGGGGCGTTGCCCGGGGCCGCGGCCAAAGATCAGCCGCGCCTGCCCGTCGAGCGCGCCTTCGCCAAGCTCGCCCGGCGCCCGCCCATGATGGCGGGGGCGGGCGCCGCCGCCTCCAAGGCCGAGCGGCAAAAGCAGTTCAGCGTCTTTCAGCTGATGTCGGCCTACCGCGTGCTGGGCGCCCGCAAGGCCGACCTTGACCCGCTCAAGCGCATGGACCAAAAAGAGGTGCCCGAGCTCACGCTCGCCTACCACAACCTCACCGACGCGGATCGGACGCAAAAATTTTGCGCCGACGCCGGCCTCGACGACAGCGGCGCGATGAAGCTCAACGACATCGTCAACCGCATGGAGCAAACCTACTGCCGGACCTTGGGCGTCGAGTTCATGCACATCACGCGCACCGAGGAGCGCGAGTGGCTGCGCAACCGCGTCGAGAGCGAGCTGTCCACGCCCAAGCTCTCCGACGAGGAAAAAAGATCCATCCTGCGCGACCTGACCAACGCCGAGACCTTCGAGCGCTATTTGCACACCCGCTACATGGGTCAAAAGCGCTTCTCCTTGGAAGGCGGCGAAAGCGCCATCCCGGGCCTGCGCTCGATGATCGCCAAGGCCCAAAAGGCGGGCGTGCAGGAGGTCGTGATCGGCATGGCCCACCGCGGCCGGCTCAACGTTTTGGTCAACGTCCTGGGCAAGCGCCCCTCCGACCTGTTCGCCGAGTTCGAGGGCACGGGCGTTCAAAACCTGTCCTCGGGCGACGTCAAGTACCACAACGGCTTCACCTCGCAGGTGCAGACGCCCACGGGCGGCATTCACGTTGTGGTCGAATTCAACCCCTCGCACTTGGAAATCGTCAACCCCGTGGTCGAGGGCAGCTGCCGGGCCCGCCAGGAAAACATCGGCGAGGGCGGCAAGGACAAGATCCTGCCCGTGCTGATCCACGGCGATTCGGCTTTGTCAGGCTTGGGCGTGAACCAGGCGACGCTGAACCTTTCGCAGGCCCGGGGCTTCACCACGGGCGGCACCGTGCATTTGGTGATCAACAACCAAATCGGCTTCACCACCTCCGATTCGCGCGACACGCGCTCCTCGACGTACTGCTCGGACATCGCCAAGATGATCGAGGCGCCGATTTTCCACGTCAACGGCGACGACCCCGAGATGGTGACCTACGCCATGGGCTTGGCCTTCGAGTACCGCATGCGCTTCCACAAGGACGCGTTCGTCGACATGGTCTGCTACCGCCGCTTGGGCCACAACGAGGCCGACGACCCGATGCTGACCCAGCCCATGATGTACAAGAAGATCAAGTCGCACGCGACGACGATGGCCTTGTACGCCAAGAAGCTCGAGGCCGAGGGGCTGGTCAGCGCCGAGCGGTTCAAGGAGATGGAGCAACAGTACCGCGACGCCTTGGACCGCGGCGAGCAGGTCGAGCAGTCGAAGATCCCGAGCAAAACGCGCGACGGCTCGGCGCTGTGGGCCAAGTTCAAGGGCGCGTCTTGGACGGACAAGGCGGACACCTCGCTCAAAGAGGAGGACATCCGGCTTTTGGGCGCGCGTTTGGTCGACTACCCCGAGACCATGGATTTGCACCGCACGGTGAAAAAGGTGCTCGAAGGCCGCCTGAAGATGTCCAAGGGCGAGGAGAACTTCGATTGGGGCATGGCGGAGAGTTTGGCTTACGCGAGCTTGGTCGCGGCGGGAACGCCCGTGCGCATCTCGGGCGAGGACTCGGGCCGGGGCACTTTCTCGCACAGGCATGCCGTGCTGCATGACCAAAAGCGCGAGAAATGGGATCAGGGCGCTTACATCCCCCTGCGCCACATCGACAAGGATCAGGCCAACTTCCTGGTCATCGACTCCATCCTCAACGAGGAGGCCGTGTGCGCCTACGAATACGGCTACGCCTCGACCGAGCCCAACGGCCTGACGATTTGGGAGGCTCAGTTTGGCGACTTCGCCAACGGCGCCCAGGTCGCGATCGACCAGTTCATCGCCGCGGGCGAGGCCAAGTGGGGCCGGCTTTGCGGCTTGACCCTGATTCTGCCCCACGGCTACGACGGCCAAGGCGCGGAGCACTCCTCGGCCCGCGTCGAGCGCTGGCTGCAACTGTCCGCCCAAGACAACCTGCAGCTGGTGATGATGAGCCGCTCGGCGCAGATGTTCCACGTCCTGCGCCGCCAGATCCTGCGCCCCTACCGCAAGCCGCTGGTGGTCTTCATGTCCAAGCGTCTGCTGCGCTTCGCCGATTCGATGAGCCCGATTTCGGAGTTCGCCGAGGGCTCCGGCTTCAAGCTGACCTACGACGATCAGATCAAGCGCAAGGACAAGTCCTCCGTCAAGCGCATTTTGCTGTGCGCGGGCCAGGTTTACTACGACTTGGCGGCCGGACGCAAAGAGCGCGGGCTGGAGGACAAGGTCGCGATTTTGCGCGTCGAGCAGCTGTACCCCTTCCCCTACGACGAGGTCAAAAAGCTGCTGGAAAGCTATCCCAAGGCCGAGGAGGTCTTCTGGTCGCAAGAGGAGCCGCGCAACCAAGGCGCGTGGCATTTGATTCGCGCCCGCATCGAGAAGGTGCTGGGCAAGAAGCAAAAGCTGTATTTCTCCGGCCGCGAGGCCGCGGCGGCGCCCGCGGCGGGCTACAAGAAGCTGCACGAGGCTCAACTGAAGAAGCTCGTCGCGGACGCCTTCGAGGGCGTCGGATCGGGCAAGTGACCGCGATTTGACCGCAATTTGTGAATGCGCTTGGCGGCGCCCCGGTTGTTCAACTCCGGGAGCCCCGGGCGCCCAAGAATCCCAACGGAGCAGAAAAATGATCGTAGAGATATTTGCGCCTGAATTGCCCGAAAGCGTCCCCGAGGCCGAGCTGGGCGAATGGAAGGTCAAAGTCGGCGACGCCGTGAGCCGCGACCAAAACCTGATGGACATCGAGACCGACAAGGTCGTGCTGGAGCTGTTGGCCCCCAAAGACGGGGTGATCTGCGAAATCGTCGAGCAAGGCGGGGCGATCGTGAAGTCCAAGCAGCTGCTGGCCAAGATCGACACGGAGGCCAAGGGCGCCGCCCCGGCCGCCCCGGCCCCGGC
>CAJPTP010000094.1 GCA_905373555.1 uncultured Francisella sp.
GAGCGACCTAACGGGCGAGCAACCTAACGGGCGAGCGACCTAACAGGCGAGCGACCTAACGGGCGAGCGACCTAACGGGCGAGCAACCTAACGGGCGAGCGACCTAACAGGCGAGCGACTTAACAGGCGAGCGACCTAACGGGCGAGCGACCTAACAGGCGAGCGACCTAACAGGCGAGCGACCTAACAGGCGAGCGACCTGGCGAGTGAGCGACCTGGCGGGTGAGCGACCTGGCGGGTGAGCGACCTGGCGGGTGAGCGACCCGGCGGGTGAGCGACATGGCGGGCGAGTGACCTGGCGGGTGAGTGACCTAGAGAGCGAGAGACTTAGAGGGTGAGAGACCCAGCGGGTGAACGACATGGCGGGCGAATGACCAAAAGAGTGAGCGACCAAGCGAGTCAGCGTGTGGAAGGGGGCAAACGCCTTGCGGGATCGTGATAGCGTGGATACTTCGCAGCACGGAAGCATCGCTGCATGAGCGATATCTTCCGACAGCGAAGGGAAAGAGCTTAGAGACAGGTTGAGGGGAAGAAAAAGATCAAAAACGACGGGAGTCGGAGCAAGGCATTCATGCTTTCTGCCTACGCCCTAGACGCAATTCGACGGCGCCGGACGCCAAGAGAACTGTCTTGCCAGACCGTCGCTTAAACAATGGGAAGGTTAGGATCGAGAACCACCCTGTTTTCGAGAACGACCCACTGATCTTTCTCCATTTTCTCCCCGACAATTGTCGGGGAAAAACAAAGGCGACGGATCGCCCGTCGCCCAATCGCCGCCTACGCGGACTTCTTGCCCGCCCGCGCCTTGGGGGCGTCGAGGGGGAAATGAATTCGGGCGCCCGTGGGCGACCGAATTCCGCCGCGCCGTGGAGCGCGGCGGCCGCGAAATCTCGGAGCGCAATGCGAGAGCCGAAGCCCGCGCGGCCTCGCGTCGCCGCGCAAGCCTCCCTCCGATCACAGAATTTCCGTGATGTTCTTCGCCGCCCTCTTGGCGTCGAGGAAGATCAGACCCAGTTTCGCCCCTTCGCGCGCGATCACCGTCAAAACGGCGTCGCTGCCCGCGTGGCACATGAGGATGTAACCCTGGTTGCCCTTGACCATCACCTGCTCCAACTCGCCGCGGGCCAACTCTTTCGCAGTGCGCTCGCCCAAGGCAAGCATGGCGGCCGCCATCGCGCCGACTCGGTCTTCATCGACCTCAGCCGGCAACAACGCCGCCATCGTCAGACCGTCGGCGGAGATGATCGCCGACGCCTCAATGTCGGCCGAAGATCCGTTCAGGTCACTTAGGATGGATTTAAGCATTTGCTCGCGCATGTGTACTCTCCGAAAATCTGATGCGTCAAAATTATATCAAATTTTTGAATTGGCAAGAATGGCCTCAGCGCCGATCAGCTGCCGTAACGTCGCAGCAGGACTTGAACCAGCTCGACGAAGGTGTCGTTTTGCAACTGCGGGTTGCCGCTGATGACCAAGATGATTTTGTTTTCGCCGAAATACATGGGGATAAAGGCCATTTCGCTGCGGCCCGTGGGATCGCAGATCGCCCATGAGTTTTGGTTGATGTTGAGGTTGTTTTTGATCAGCAAGGCATGCTGTTCGGAGAGTCTCGCGACTTCGCCCGCCAGGGCGGCAACCTCCTCCGAGGATTCGTGATGGAAGCCCGACGTCGCGAAATACAGGCCGTTGTCGTCGGCCAGCAGCGCTTTTCCCGTGTCGGACAGCTGGTGCAGCATTTGCGGCAGCCTCTCCTCGAGGTTGTCCTGGCTTACCTTGGTGGGCGTTTCCTCGCCGTACACGAACTCCAGTCGCTGCAAACGATACAGCATGTTCACGGCGTCTTTGGGGTCGTCGGCCCCCATCCACTCCATCAGCGTGTTGGGATTGATCGTTTGCGGATCCAACTCACGCAGAATCCCGTACAAAATCGAGCGGCTGGGGTTCTTCTTGTTGTCCGAGACCGCGTAGTATGCCCCGGCCGGCGTGATTTTCGGATACAGATCCGTCTGAAGCAGGAGATTCTCGTACATGGGTTAAGCCTCTAGTCCGGGGTCGATGGAAAACAGCAGCGCCACGACAAGGTGCTTGATGTCGTTGGGTTCGCGCCCATCGACCTCGAAGACCGGGATGTTGAGCTTGCGCTCTGCCAAGAACTGTTGGTACACCGCGATCGACGGAGTGGACTTGAGATCCATTTTGGTGATGCCGACGACAATGGGGGCGAATTTCAGCAAATCCTTGAACGAATCGAGGAAGAACTCCATGTCCTTGAGGGGATTGGGGCGGGTGTTGTCCAGCATCAGCACCAAGCCCAAGGCGCCCTTGCTCAGAATCTCCCACATGAAGTCAAAACGCTCTTGCCCGGGGGTGCCGTACAAGTGAACCTTGGTTTCCTCGTCAAGGTAGATCACGCCGTAATCCATCGCCACGGTCGTATGGCCCTTGCGGTCCAAAGTCATGTCCGACGCGGTCGCGTCCGTCTGAATGGGAGGTTCGTCGCTGATCGCGGCGATCGCGGTCGTCTTGCCCACGCCCACAGGCCCCGTAAAAATGATTTTGCTTTCTACCATATCGATTCACCAGTCCCTGTCATTCTTTGACGGCTGTCATGCGGCTCATCAACCGCTGCAGCATGCCTGTGGATTGCGCCTTGTACTTCGAGCGAATGGAAATGCCGTCCTCTGTTTCCTCGACCTGCTCCCTTTCTTTGTCTTCTTGGGCGAACTGCTCGGAATACTTCTTGATGCTGGAGGCGTCGGTCAACAACAGGCCGATCAGGTAGGTCGCCGCGATGAAATTCAGCAAGTCGATCAGCTCGACTTTCATGATCTTGTACAGAATATGCAGGTTGGCCGTCGTTTGCGTCATGAAGGCGGACAAACGCATGGAGTCTTGGATATGGGCCAGTCTGGTGAGGTTGGGCCATCCCTTGAGCCGCAGCATGCTGTCGGGGGTGATGCCCTTGACGAGCCTCCCCTTGCATGACCACACGGCGAACTGCCACAGACACGACTCGAAGCTCACCTTGGCGTTGTTGCGCCAAGCGGGGTTGTTGGGGATGGGCTTGGTGGCGAGCGTCAAGTCTTCCTTGTCGCAAAGCTTTTGCAAAACTTGGGGCCCGACGGCCAGAAGAATCTTCTGAATGTCCGGGTAGACGATCATCAACGGCTTGTTGTCGAAGATGATAACCATCTCGCGATCCTGCGCGATCACCTTGCGCAAGGTGCCCAGCAGCCCTTTGTCCGGATCGAACACCTGGATGCTGGTGGTGGGCAGCTGCTCCTTGCGCTTGAATTTGTGCACGGCGAACTCGGCGTTTTGCTGAAAGTCTTTGTTCTTCAGCTTCTCGCGCTTGGCCTGCAAGGCCCTTTCCTCCTCGACCTTCTTCAGGTCGGGGTTGAACACGGCGCCGCCTTGCATCGCGGCGCGGATCACGGGAAACAGCACCTCGACGCGGATGGGTTTGGCCAAGTACTGGCACTGAAACTCAGGCTCGTTGACCGAGGAAAGCAAAACGGGCTTGCCTTTGAAATCCGCTTTGGCTTTCTCATAGACTTTCTGGCCGTCGACGGAGTCGACGTCGACGATCACGATGTCCGGTTCCGACCCGTCGCCCACAATCTCGTAGCGCGTGCCGGCGTGCATCTTGAAGGCCATGCGGAAAATCGCCGATTTGCGATCGTCCATGCCTTCCAGCCGAACGTTGACGACCGGGGAATTGCTCATCAGTTGATTCCTCCCGTGTTCATTCTTTGCGTCAAATGACTGAGGGCCACCGAAACCTCGTCAGGCAGATTCTGGATCTCGTTGCGAATCTTGACGGAGAATTTCTGCAGCCTGTCCCAGCTTTCGCTGCGCTCGTACAAATCGAACAGCATGGTGAAAAGCTGGGGCTCGGCATTGTGCGTCATGACGGCGTTTTCCAGCGTGTCCATCGCCTCTTCCACTTGTCCGTACTGCAATTGAGTTTCCGCTTCCTGCACCACCTCGTCGACTTTGTCGAAGACGCGCTTGGATTTCTTGTCGGCGTTTTCGCACACCAAAGCCTTCATCTGCGCCTTGACCGAGCTCGCGGCGTCGGCCAAGTAGCCGTACTCGACGCCCAAGTCCTTGAGCTGCAGATCCACGGGGTTGGTCTCCAATGCCTGGAAAAGCGGGTGGCTTCCAAGCGAATAGCCCCAGTTGAGCATCTTCGACTTGACGCCGCGCCCGGACTTGCCCAAGGCGAGATACAGATTCCACAGGTGTCTGGCGTAATTGTCGATGTTTTGGTTCTTCGCGTCGGCCATCATCGCGTCGATGATGATGCGCTCGGGCCGGTTCGACGACTGGATCGCCCGGTTGTACAGCATGTTGGCGTAGGAATAATCCACCTCGTTGGCCAGCAGTTTCGCCGCCTTCGATTCGGGCGCCAAACCCGAGATCGCGCCGATCTCGTCGCCGTGAATGCCTTGGATGCGCGAATACCCTTGGACAAGCGGCTTGCCCTTGGCGAACATCTGCCTTGAGCGGGCGGGCCCGCCGAACGAGCCCGCGACCGTTTCCATGTCCTGCTGGGAGCCTTCGTCGCCGGCGCCCTCGGCCGCCTGCGCCTCGGCCCCTTCCGCGCCGCCCAAAACAGCCGCGTCGTCTTGGCCGACCTCTTGGTTGACGTCTTTGACGCCCCACCCCAAGTTTTCCTCCGCGAACACGCGCAGCCTCAGGTTCTCCGGATCCAACTGCAGGCCCAAGCGCACGATTTCCTCCAGCTCGGCGCGCGCGAACCCCTCCTTGACCTCGTTGAGCGCCGTCACAAAGCCGTCGACGTTGCCGGATTCCAAATAAAGGCCGATGTACTCCCAAATCAGCTCGCGCGGCTTGGGGTTGACCTCCCGCAGGTATTTGCCCAGCTCTTCCGCGGCTTGGTCGTAATACTTGTACTGTTTATAGACTTGGTAGGTGGCCAAGGCGTCGACGTCTTCGGTCGAGACGCTCACCACGGGGCTCGAGACGGGCGCCAAGTCGTCGATGTTGTAGGTTTGCGGCGCCACCTCCTGCGGCGGCTCGGGAATGGGGCCTGCGGGGGCGGCGGGCTGCCCAAACGCCGTGGGCTGGGCGACGGGATCCGCGCCCGGGGTCGGCGCAAACGCGGCCTGCGCCGCAGGCTCGGCGACGGGGGCGGCAAACGGCGAGCCTGCGGCGGCGCCCATGTCCGCCCCAAAAG
>CAJPTP010000095.1 GCA_905373555.1 uncultured Francisella sp.
GAGGGGGGGAGGGCGTTGCGACAGACCGAGCGGGCTTGGCCCAAGGCGGCTTGGCAGGCCATGCGATCGGCGCGGCCTCGCCCCCAAGGCGTCGCGCTTGTTTCGAGAGCGCCGTTTGCGCAGCCCCGCTTGCGTTCGCCGGCTCCCCCCAATCGGCTCGGCGCTTGCCCGCGGCCAAAGCCGCGGGCGGTCTGTCAATCGGCAATCGGCCCACCGGCCGGCCTTGGATCGGCGCGCGGCGCGGGGCGATCATACTCTTCGCGCGCCGCCAACCGGCAAAAGCCCCGATAAGCTTTGCTTGCCGACCCCGGCGCGAGGGGCGCGCTTGCGCCCTCTTCTTTGAGGCCGCCGGATGGCCGGGTCGGAGCTTTCGGGGCCCAAGCGCTTCAAGCGCCCAAGAGCGCGGCGCATCGCTCAATCGGGTTGGTCGCGGCGGCCGCCGGCTTCAGCCGGGCGCTTTTTCCTTCTTGCTTTCTTCCATCTTGCTTTCTTTCTTGCGATCGCCCTTTTGTTTTTTCCGCATTTTTTCTTGCGCAATGCGCCCAAGCCGCAAAACAAAACACGGTCGGCCGCTCTCTGCTCTCCCCTTTTCTTCTTCGGGTTTTCCTCTTTCCGACGCTTCGAGCCCGGGAAACAAAAAAAGCGGAGAGATCCGCAGGGAACGCTCCGCTTTTGGCAAATTCGATTGGATCCGCGCTCCGGGGCCATTCGGCGCGCGGCCTTGGAGTCACAGCAAATCGAGCTTGTCGATGCGCGATTGCCTTTTCTCGGAGTTTTGGCCCTCTTCCCACAGCTGAATTTGCAGGCGCAGGTTGTTTTGCGAGTCCGCGTTGGCCATGGCCTCGTCGAAGCTGATGACATCCTCGCAGTACAGCTGGAACAAGTGCTGGTCGAACGTCTGCATGCCCTCGTCCTCCGACCGGTTCATCGTTTCTTTGAGCATGTCGATCTGGCCTTTGAGGATGAAGTCCTTGATGGCGGGAATGGCCAACATGATGTCCATCGCGACCGTTCGGCCCGTGCCGTCCTTCTTGCGCACCAAGCGCTGGGAAATAATGGCCTGCAGGTTCATCGACAAGTCCATGTACACCAGCGGGTGGCGGTCCTCGTCGTAGAAGTTGATCACGCGCTCGATCGCTTGGTTGGCGTTGGTCGCGTGCAGCGTGCAAAAGCACAAGTGGCCGGTTTGCGACAGCTCCATCGCGTGGGACATGCTGATTTGGTCGCGCACCTCGCCGATGATCACCACGTCCGGCGCTTCGCGCATCGCGCTTTTCAGCGCCTCGTGCCAGCTGGCCGTGTCGATGCCGACCTCGCGCTGGGTGATGATGCTCTTTTGGTGCTGGTGGACGAACTCGATGGGGTCTTCGATGGTGATGATGTGGTTGGCCATGCGCTTGTTGCGGTAGTCCACCATCGCCGCCAAAGTGGTCGATTTGCCCGAGCCCGTCGCGCCCACGACGATGATCAGGCCGCGCCGCTCCAAAGCCAGCTTTTTAAGGATCGGCGGCAGCTTCAAATCGTCCAGCGTCGCGATCTTCGTGTTGATCTTACGCATGACCATGCCCACACGGTTTTGCTCATGGTAGGCGTTGACGCGGAAGCGCACGAAGTCGGTGGCGCGGTGGGCGTAGTTGAGCTCCAGCTTTTCCGTGAATTCGCGGATGTTGTTGGGCGTCATCGTCGAGTAGACAATGTTTTGAGCGGTTTCGTTGTCCAGCTTCTCGTCGCTTAGCGGCGTGAGCACGCCGTTGACTTTCAGCGCCGGCGGGAAGCCCGGGGCGATGAAAATGTCGGATGCGTTGACCTCATCCGCATGGCGCATGATTTGGTACAGAAACTCGTATGCCTTCAGCAGCGCGGGCTTGCCTTCGCAAGCTTTGCCGGGAATCATGCGGTTGGGGTCGTTGAGCGCGCCTTGGGCCAGGTTGAAGCCGGGCCTCGGCCCTGCGGCGCCGATCGCGCCGCCCATGGCCGATCCCATGGCGTTGGTCATGGGCGTCATGCCGGGCGCGGCCGACGCCATTCCGGGCGGCGGGGTCATCCCGGGCACCATGCCCGGGGCGCCGCGCCCCGGCTTCGCCCCGCTTCCGGGAGGCGGCGGAAACCCGCCTTGACCGATGGGAGCCGACCCCGGGACGCCAAACGGTTGACCTGTCCCGGGTTGCGTCCCCCCGTCTTGCAGTGGGTTTGGCATTTGAAATTGACTCATCGATCTGTCCTTCCGGCGCAAACGACTGCGCCCATAAAACCGAGCAATCCGGCGTCAAGCCGACGCCAAAAGTCCGAGCGCGGGCGCGCCCGACGGCTTTTCACAGGTTCGCGGGGTTGTTGGCCTTGGCGCGCGCCGCCTCAAGCGTGATGCGGCCGCGCTTGACCAAATTCGAAAGACACTGGTCGAGCGTCTGCATGCCGTACATCGTGCCCGTCTGGATGATGGAGTTCATTTGCGAGACTTTGTTTTCGCGAATCAGGTTGCGAATGGCGGGCACGCCGATCAGGATTTCGTGCGCCGCGATTCGGCCTTTGCCGTCGGCGCGCTTCATCAGCGTTTGCGAAATGATCGCGCGGATGGATTCCGAAAGCATGGTGCGGACCATGTCTTTCTCGGCCGCCGGGAAAACGTCCACGACGCGGTCGATGGTCTTGGCCGCGCCCGTGGTGTGCAGCGTGCCGAACACCAAGTGGCCCGTTTCGGCGGCGGTCAGCGCCAAGCGAATGGTTTCCACGTCGCGCATTTCGCCCACCAGAATCACGTCGGGGTCTTCGCGCAGGGCCGAGCGCAAGGCGGCCTCGAAACTGTGCGTGTGCTGGTGCAGCTCGCGTTGGTTGACCAGGCACTTTTTGCACTCGTGCACAAACTCGATGGGGTCTTCGATGGTGAGAATGTGCTCTTGGCGCGTTTCGTTGATGAAGTCCACCATCGCCGCCAAGGTCGTGGATTTGCCCGAGCCCGTGGGGCCGGTCACCAACACCAAGCCGCGGGGGTTTTGGCAGATGCTCTCGAAGACTTTGGGGCAGTCCAATTGGCGCATCGACAGGACTTTGCTTGGAATGGTTCGAAACGCCACGGCGGGGCCGCGCGCGGTGTTGAAGGCGTTGACGCGGAAACGCGCGACGCCCGGCAGCTCAAAGGAGAAGTCGGTCTCCAAATCTTGCTGATACACCTTGCGCTGGTTGTCGTTCATGATGTCGGTGATCATGCCGAACACTTCTTCGCTGGACGTGTCCGGCAGATTGATGCGGCGGATGTCGCCGTTGACGCGGATCAGAGGGGGCAAGCCCGAGCTGACGTGAAGGTCGGATGCGCCCTGCTGCACCGTGAACGCCAATAAGTCTGTGATTTGCATAATATTCCTTGCGTGTTGGAACGGTTGGCGCGCATTGCCGAGCCCAGCCTGCGCTTGGCGCGACGCGATGCGCCCTTGGCGCCGCCGCTTCGCGATCCCAAAAGCGCGCCGGGCGGCGGCGAGCGCTCGGCGATAGCCGACGACATGAGCGGCAAGGCCAAGCTCGGGCCGAACGTCGACGGATTATAGCATTTAGGCATTGCGCATAGGGTCGGGCCCATCGCATGACGCGCCCCGGGAAAGCCGGCCAAGCGAATCGGCGCGGCGCCGTCCGGGAGCTCGGTTAGAATGCTCGGGATCGAAGCGCCGGGCCCGCGGCGAATGCGGCGCGCTCGTTTTTTCCTCTCGCTCCCGTCGACCCCGGGATTGGTTGCGCCTTGGGCCCGGCCGGGCTCGGGCGCGCCGCTTGCCTGTTGTTTGACTTGCGCCGCGCCCCCCATATAATGCGTCGCCAAAGCGACGAAGCGGGAATCCCAATGGATCGAACAGAAGCCGAAAAGAGATTGCTCGATGCGCGTTTGCGCATCGAGAAGGCGAGCCAAGCCGCGGGCTTGGGCGAACGCGGGGCGTCCTTGGTGGCGGTGTCGAAATTTCATCCGGCCGAGGCGATCCGCGTTTTTTACGACCTGGGCGTGCGGGATTTCGGCGAGAATTACGCCCAAGAGCTGGCCGAAAAATGCGCCGTTTTGCCGTCCGACATTCGTTGGCACATGATCGGCAACACGCAAAGCAACAAGGCCAAGATCGTGGCGCGGAACGCCGCGTGGGTCCACACCTTGGATTCGGAGCGGCTCGCCCGGCGCTTGAGCGCCGCCAGGCCGAGCGATTTGCCCGACCTCAACGTCTTGATCGAGGTGAATGTCTCGGGCGAAAGCGCAAAAAGCGGCGTGAGGCCGCAAGACGCCTTGCCCCTGGCTTGGGCGGCGCGCGATTTGCCCAAGCTGCGCCTGCGCGGTCTGATGTGCGTGGGCGGCTTGGCGGACAAAGGGAAAAACGCGGCGGAGTTTCGCGCCCTGCGCGAGCTTTTCGACCAAGCCAATGCCCAAGGGTTTGCTTGGGACACGCTGTCGATGGGCATGACGGGCGATATGGAGTTGGCCATCGCCAACGGCTCGACCATGGTGCGCTTGGGCTCGGCCCTGTTCGGCCCCCGACCCGCCAAAGCCCAAGCCCCGGGCCAAACGCGGCGCTGACGGCGCCGCGGGATGCCCGCGCGGGCGAAAGTTGGCGCGTTTTTTGCCGTTTGAGCCTTACGGGGCGGAATGCCTCGGCTCGGGCGTCACGCGTTTTAAAAGTTGGGGGCCTATAACGCGGTTGTTTTGCGTCGGGCGCTGCGCCGACGCTCGGAGCGGCGATGTTTTGGTATGGTTTGTTGAAGTTTTTGGCCTACGCTCTGACTTTGCTTTGGGGCACGGTGGCCTTTTTGAGGATGTTCTTGCAGCGCGGCGGCTTGGCGGCGTCGCATCCTTTCGCGCGCTTTTTGGTTTTCGCGACGCAGTGGGCGGTCAAGCCTTTGCGGCGGTTCGCCAAGCCCGTCGCGGGCTGGGATTTCGCCATTCCCGTCGCCGTGCTGCTGTTGTGTTTGCTTGAGCGCGCCTTGATCTTGGGCGTGGCCGTCGCGATCAACCCCGACGCGCTCAAGCCCGGCCGTTTCGTGTGGGAGGGCGCGGCCGTGGCTTTGCTGTTCACGAGCTGCTTGGCCAACGCCGCGACGCTGGTGATGATCTACAGGTGGCTGTCGTTTCATTTCTTTTTCGACGGCGGCTCCGCCGGCCGGGCCGTGGAGTTCGTGTACAAAGGCTTGACCAAACCCGTGACGACGGGCAACGAAAAGGTCGATCGCTTCGGGCA
>CAJPTP010000096.1 GCA_905373555.1 uncultured Francisella sp.
CCCAAGCGGCCTTCGCCGAGCAGAATGCCCGACCTTCCGACAAAGAAAGCGCAAGACAGGGCGATGCCGCAGCGAGCGGCGCCGTTGCCCCGGCGCAATCCGATGCGGGATCGGGCCACGACGGCGCGCCCCGCCCCGCCGCCGCCCGAGACTGCGCCCGCTCCCGACAGTTTGGGCGCGCCGAATCGGGAACCGCCGAACAGGGATCCGACGAGTCGGGCTTCGCTTCAGCCAGGAAGACCATCCGGACGGCCGACGAGGGCGCGAACCGGTCGCCGGCCCCGTCTTCCGCCTCGGCTTGGCCGCAAGCCGCCGACGCCGCAAACATCGCCCAAGAAGGCGCCCGCCCAACCGATGGCGCCGGGAAGCTCGATACAGAAAGCAGCCGCTTGGAGGCCGCCAGAAACCTGTGGGCCGACCCCGCGTTTCGAGACAAGCTCGAAGCGCTGAGCATGAATCAAATCGTTTCGCGCCGTCGGCGCAAGCGCCAACCCGACTGCGCCTTGTTGCTGCCGAACTTCGGCGTCAACCCGCGCAAAGGGGAGCCGTCTTTCTTCGACGGGCTCGCCGAGCCCAAGAAGACTCTTTACGCCATCGGGGCGGCCTTGGACATGGCGGCGCGCTCCGAACCCGTCCGAGTCGCGGGATCCTGCGACCAAGACGCCGGCCAAGGCGAGGCCCGGCCTTACTCGATTCGCAATGGGCGCAGCGCGCAGCGGCAGGCGCGCGCCGCCGCGGCCGAGTCGGGCGATTCTGAAGCCGACGCCGGTTTGGGCGCCGCCCCAAGCAACGGGCGCGACGCCCGCCCCGCCCCCAGGCGCAGAAGAAACGGCCAAGACCAAGAGAAACATTGAAGGCCGGACGCGACGCAATTGCTCGCGCCGCTCGGATATGATATAAATTCCCGCTTCGTCGGCGCCGCCCTGCGCCGTCGTTTGTTTTTTTGTTTCAATTTTGTTGTTTGCCGTTGTTGGATTGATTTTTAGATTTCTTTTTTTTTGTGTTATGACCGACGTTTCCCTGCGGGGTGAATCGCAAAATGCCCGATGGGGCAGGCGCTTTGGCGCTTCGATGATTCCTTGGAAACGTCGAGACAACCCTGATTGGAGTTTTCGATGTCCGACGTCACCATTCGCCAGATGATCGAGTGCGGCGTGCACTTTGGCCACCAAACGCGCTACTGGAATCCCAAAATGCGCGAATACATCTTCGGCGAGCGCAACAAGATCTACATCATCAACCTCGACAAGACCCTGCCGATGTTCCTTGAGGCGCAAAACGTGCTGCGCCGCTTGGCCGCCAACCGCGGAAACATCTTGTTCGTGGGCACCAAGAAGGCCGCCCGCGACATTGTCAAGGAAGAGGCGACCCGCGCCGGCGTTTCATACGTCGACCATCGCTGGCTGGGCGGCATGCTGACCAACTTCAAGACGGTCAAGCAGTCCATCAAGCGCTTGGAGGAAAAGAGCCTGGTCTTGCAAAACGCCGAGCAAAGCGGCTTCAACAAGAAGGAAATCTTGGGCCTGCAGCGCGAGGTCGATAAGCTGGAGCGCTCCTTGGGCGGCATCAAGGACATGAAAACCCTGCCCGACGTCTTGTTCGTCATCGACACGGGCGTGCAGCGCTTGGCTATCGACGAAGCCAACAAGCTGGGCATCCCCGTCATCGCCGTTGTCGACACCAACAACAGCCCGGACGGCGTGAAGTACGTCATCCCCGGCAACGACGACTCGTCCAAAGCGATTCGCCTCTACGCCCGCGCCATGGCCGACGCGATTTTGGAAGGCAAGGCCCAAGCCTTGCAGGAGGCCGCCGAGGCCGCCGCTTCCCCCGAGGCTTGATCGCCAGGGCTGCATGAGCGCCGCGTTGAGCAACGCGGCGTTTTTTTTGCCAAGCCTAGGCTTGCCCGTCCGGGGGCGCTTTGCGCTATCTTTGCCTGCGAGCCGCGGCGAAAGCCAATTCCGGGCCCAAGGGCGCGCGCAAAGGCAGCGGCAAGGCCAAGGCCGAAACCCGCGCCCAAACCGCAAGCCGCCCACATTCACAGCCGCCTTGCCCGGCGCAAGGCGATGGAGTCCGCCATGTCGCAACTGATGCTTTACAACTCGCTCACGCGCCGCAAGGAGCCCTTTGAGCCCATCGATCCGAAGAACGTGCGCATGTACGTGTGCGGCATGACCGTGTACGACTACTGCCACATCGGGCACGGCAGGCTGCTGGTCGCCTTCGACGCGATCGCGAGGTGGCTGCGGCAATTGGGCTATCCCCTGACCTACGCGCGCAACGTGACCGACGTGGATGACAAGATCATCAAACGGGCCAACGAGAACAATGAAAGCCCAGAAAAGCTCGCGCGCCGCTTCGAGCGGCTCATGCGCGAGGATGCCTTGGCGCTGGGGTCGCTCCCGCCCGATTTGGAGCCGCGCGCGACGGAGAACATGCAAGCCATCGTGGATATGGTCAGAACCTTGGTCGACAAGGGAACGGCGTACGTGGCGCCCAACGGCGACGTTTACTACTCCGTGCGCAAATTCCCCCAATACGGCCAATTGTCCGGCAAAAGCATCGACGATCTGCAGGCGGGCAAGCGCGTGGAGATCGGGGAAGGCAAGCGCGACCCGCTCGACTTCGCCCTTTGGAAAGCCGCCAAGCCCAACGAGCCGTCTTGGGACAGCGATTGGGGCAAGGGCCGGCCCGGATGGCACATCGAGTGCTCGGCCATGGGGTTGAAGTGTCTGGGCGAAACCTTCGACCTGCACGGCGGGGGCGCGGATCTGCAATTTCCCCACCATGAAAACGAAATCGCCCAAAGCTGCGCGGCTTTGGGCTGCGCCTCGGCGGCGAAGGGAAAAATGAGCCACGTGAAATACTGGCTCCACAACGGCTTTGTTCGGGTCAACGAAGAGAAGATGTCCAAGTCGCTGCGCAACTTCACCACCATCCGCGACGCGCTGAAGCTGTACGACGGCGAAACCCTGCGCTTTTTCATCCTGCGCTCGCACTACCGCAGCCCGCTGAACTACTCCGAGGACAATCTCACCGACGCCAAAAACTCCCTCGACCGCCTTTACACCGCGCTCAACCAAACCCCACCCGCTTCGGGCGAATTCAAGCTCGACCCCGAAAACGACAAGCTGGTTGGGGCGTTTTACGACGCGATGAACGACGACTTCAACACCACTGGCGCCATCGCCGCCCTGTTCGAGGCGGCCAACGCCGCGAACAAAAGCGGCGATGCGCGCGACTCCGCGCGGCTCAAAGCCTTGGGCGGGATCTTGGGCTTGCTGCAGCAAGAGCCCGAGGCGTTTTTCCGCTCGGGCGGCGCGGCGGCGGCCGAGGGGGCGATGGGCGAGGAGGAGATCGACAAGCTGATCCAACAGCGGGCGGTTGCCCGCAAAAACAAAGATTGGAAAGAGTCGGACCGCATCCGCGACCTGCTGGCGCAAGAGGGCATCTTGCTGGAGGACGGCCCGCAAGGCACGCTTTGGAAGCGCAAATGAACGGATAAGCTGAAGAGACGAAACAAACGGAATCGAAGAAAAAAAATCGGGCGGGCCCGACGGCCCGAATCCGACGAACTTCGGGGGCGAGCGCCCCCGTTTTTTTTGCGCGCTCGCGCCGCCGAAAAAAAAAAAACTTCCGCCCCAAGCCCGCGGCCTGAAGCGGAAGCCAAATCCCCAAACGAAAAACAACAGTCAAGAGCTCTCAACCCCCGGCCTTGAATCGCTTCAAGGCCCGGAGTTTCGGACGGGCTCATTATCCGATTGTTTCGGATTTTGCGCATGAGGCATATTGTCGCGCCAAGCGCCGGCGGGCGGCGGCGGGCTCGAAGCGGAAGCCACGGCGCGCGACGGGGTTCGGTCACGCAAAACGCGCGCCTCAAAGCTTGGCGGTTCGGGCGACGGCCTCCCGGCGCCAGCGTTCGTGCTCGCGCGACACCTCGATGTAATGCTTGGCCGAATGCTCAAAGAAAGCCAATTCGTCCTCGGTGAGCGGGCGCGCCTTGCGCGCGGGGGAGCCGATGTACAGATAACCGCTTTCCAAGACCTTGCCCGGGGGCACCAAGGCGCCCGCGCCGATCAACACGCGGTTTTGAACCACGCATCCGTCCAGCAAAACCGCCGCCATCCCCACCAACACCTCGTCGCCGATCTTGCAGCCGTGCAGCATGGCCTGATGGCCGATCGTGCAGTTTTTGCCCACGATCGTGGGTTGGCCGTTCGGAGCCCGATCCGAAACGCTTTGCACATGGACAATCGTCCCGTCCTGAACATTGGACCCGTCTCCGATCGAGATCCAGTTGACGTCGCCGCGCAAAACGGCCATGGGATAGACCGAGGACATGGCGCCCAAAGCCACGCGCCCGATCACGACGGCCAAGGGGTCGACCGCCGCGTCCAAAGCGACCAAAGGCCAATCGCCGCGGTAAGGGCGAAAACGCGCATCGGCGGGGCCAAACCGCAACGCTTGGGGAGCCGAGCTTGCGCCCGCGTCGATCAAAGCCTCGGGATGGGCCGCGCCCGCCGAAGCCAACTTGCGCCAAGTCCGAGCGAAAGGCTCGACGGGCGCAACTTTGCTGTCCGATTCGTTCATTTTTCAGCCTGCAGTCAAAAACCCGAAAAGGGCGGCCCGAAAAGGGCAAAACGGAAACGGGCGGGAAAAAATGGGCGAGGCGGCCCGACCCAAGGCTTGGCCCGGCCGACCGGCCCAACCGTCCGGCATGCTTTTCCCCTGCCTGAAAGACAAAAAGGGGAAAGGGAAAAGGGGAAAAGATGGGGGGAGGCCAAAGGCCGGCGCCGACGGGCCCCGGCCTACCGCCTTTGAATCTCAATCTTGGGCAAGCGCGGCTTGGGGCGCCTGATTTTTTGCAAAGGCAAAAGCAGCTCGGCTTGCCCTTCGAGCACGACCTTGCCGTTTTGGTTGGTCACGGAGCAATCGAACACGCCGCGATTCTTTTCTTTGTCCAAGCTCGAGACCGTCACGGCGCAGGTGAGCGTGTCGCCCGGGCGCACGGGGCGAAGGAAACGCAGCTCTTGGCTCACATGAATGGATCCCATCCCGGGAAACACGACGCCCATCGCGGCGGCGATCAGGCTGGCCGTCCACATGCCATGCATGACCGGGCCTTTGAACGGGGTGGAGGCGGCGTACTGCGGATCCAAATGGATCGGGTTGACGTCGCCCGCCGCGAC
>CAJPTP010000097.1 GCA_905373555.1 uncultured Francisella sp.
GGAAAAGGAGAAAGCGGGGGGAAAAACGCGTCAATGGAAAGTCCGTGAATCGCGGGGAGTCGAAACAGGGGAGACGCAGGGCGGAGCGAATCCGCGGCGCAGCGCAAAAAGCGCGAAACCGCCGCAGCCAAGCGCGCGGGGGAAACAAAAAGCCGGCCCAAGATCGGCCGGCGCCCTGCGGGAAGAATCAAAGCCCTGCGCCTTGCCCAACCCCGTCAGTCTTGGGTCTTGTCATCGCCGAAGGGCTCATTGGCTCCCGGACCGGGCGCGCCCTGCGCCGAGCCCGTCTCAGTCTCGGGGTTCGCCGCCGCGCCGTTCGAGTCCGGGGCCGAATCGTCGAAAAAGCGGGGGTGCCCCGCCTTCACGACGTCTTTCAGATGCGCGTTGGCGATGTGGGTGTAAATTTGGGTCGTGCCGATGTCGGCATGCCCCAGCAGCTTTTGCACGGCGCGCAAATTGGCGCCGTTGTTGACCATGTGCGTGGCGAAGGCATGGCGCAGCGTGTGGGGGGAAACATTGCGGATGCCAACTTGCTCGGCGTATTTGTTGACGATCATCCAAGCCAGCTGGCGCGACATTCTTTCGCGTTTTTGGCTGACAAACAGATAATCCGACATGCGGCGCTTCAGCAGCGCGGGGCGCGACGTGTAAATGTAGTGGCGCACGTAGCTCAAGGCGAAGGAGCTTAAGGGGGCCAAGCGCTCTTTGTCGCCTTTGCCCACGGCGCGCACGACGCGGTTGCGCATGTCCACATCCGTCAGCCGCATGTCCACGGCCTCGCTCACGCGCAGGCCGGTTGAATACAGAAACTCCAAAAACGCCTTGTCGCGCAAACCCAAAACGGTTGAGGTGTCGGGGGCCATCAGCAGCCTGTCGATCATCTTCTCGCTGATGACGTTGGGCAGCCTGCGCGCCGTCTTGGGCGATTTGATCCCTTCGACGCAATTGGACTCGATCTGTCCCTCGCGGCGAAGATAATCGAAAAAGCGCTTGAGGCTGGACAAAATCCGGGCTTGCGTCGCAGGGCTTTTGCCGTTGTCGAACAAAACGGACTCGCAATCCTCGCGCCCGGCGCTTTTCCAATCCAAGCCCCGCGCCCCAAGCTCCCGCTTAAACGCCTTAAGATCGCACATGTAGGCGCTGAGCGTGTTTTCGCTGAGACGATCCTTCAGGTACAGCGTCTCGGCGAAACCGTCCATAAGAGGATCGGAAAATTTGTCTGTCGTCATGCTTGCACCAATCGGCCGGGCGCTTCCCCTGCGGCGAAGGCTGGCCCGAAATGTCGGGTTCTTTCCCCCGCCCGCGCCGGCGCGCGTCTGAATTTGAATGCAGATGGGAAACGACGAACCGGCCCGGATCGACGTCCGGTCAGTTTTTTTTTCGATCGGCTTTTGACGCTGTCCGCGCGCGGCTCTTTGCCGCGCCGCGCATTTCGGAATCGTTACAGGATTCCGCTTAAGGACTCCGCTGTTGGTTTCTCGCAGCCCGTCGTTTCTGTCTTAAAACCGGCCTATAGATCTTGTATGGCGCCGGCTCTCGTTTCTTCGCTGTCTTCTTGCGTCATTCGTTTTTATATTTTTTGTCGCCGATTGGCAAGGGCAGCCAGCCCAAGCTTTTCGGCAAAGGCGAAAAGTCGCCGCATGCGCGTCGGTTTCGTCCGCCCTCGCCAAGGCTCCCCAAGCGCCGGCAAACCCAAAGCCCGGATGGCCAAGATCAAAGCCCAAAAGCTTAAGCCGGCCGCCCGGCGCTTTCGAGCTCTTTGAGGTACTTGCGAATCCCGCCGATCACCCCTTCGCGCCTGCTTTCCGGGATGACGGTTCTCACGTAGGTTTGGGTGCTCAACGCAAAGGGCTTTTGAAAATCGTCTTGCCAACACGTCACCCGGCAAAAGCCCAAATCGGGCGTCAGGCGATAGCACTGAGCCGTGGCCATGGTTTTTTTGCCGCGCTTGGGCAAGCTTAGGCAATCCAAGCGCAAATCCACCGTCGCGATGTACTGGTAATCATCCAGCTTGGCGGTCAGGGCCAAGGCGCCCGCGATGTCCACCAACGGGGTGAGCTGGCCTGCGCCGACGGCGCAGGAGGACACGTCGCCCGCCAAACGCTTGTCGTATTCGGCGCTCAGAGTCGGCCCCGCCTCGCTTAAACCCTCGTATCGCATCCCCACGGCCCTGCAATAGGGGAAATTCACGTACAGCCGAACGCTTTCGTCGTACAGCTCTTGATTCGCGACGCGGGCTTCCATCTTGGCCTCCGAAAAGCTCCACAAAAGCCGGGCGCGGCGCGCCCGGCGCGGGAAGGGAAATGAAAGCCGTCCAAGGGAAGACGGCCCAAAAACGACAAAACAACAAGCGAACGCGAACAAAAAACCGGCCGGCGGCTTGGGCCTAGATCGAGGCCGGCAGAGCCATCAGCTGCGTGAACTCATCGAACTCGAGCATCAGATTCATGTTTTGCGCCGCCTGGCCCGCCGCGCCTTTGACCAAGTTGTCGATCACGCTGAACAAGATGTAGCGGCCCCGGCCGGAACAGGGAGCCTGCTCGACGGGCAAAACGCTGCGGTTGCTCGCGCGCGCCATCGCGGTCGCCGGGTAGCGGCCGCGCGGCAAAACCGTCACCAAAGGATGGCCCGCGTACTCCTCGCGCAGCATGCCGTCGAGCTCATCCAACGGCGCGTCGCTTTGGAAATACACGCTGGCCTCCATCCCGCGCGACATCGGCGCCAGATGCGGGCAAAAAACGAAGGCTTGCGCCAACTCGGGGTCGAAGCGGCCCAAAATTTGCCGGATCTCAGGCAAATGGCGATGCCCCCCCGCCCCATACGGGGAAAGGCTGTCGGCGGCCTCGCAATAGGAGTTGCGCAGCGACGCCTTGCGCCCCGATCCCGAGACGCCCGACTTGCAGTCGGCGATGAGATAGGCGCTCGACACGGCCCCGCGCTTGAGCAAAGGCAGCAGACCCAAGGACACGCAAGTGGGATAGCAGCCCGGATTGGCGACCAGGCGCGACGTCGCGATGCGCTCGCGGTTGAGCTCGGGCAGCCCGTAAACGGCTTTTTTCAAAAGCTCGGGGGCGGCGTGCTTCATGCGGTACCACCGCTCCCACTCGGATGCGTCTTGGAGGCGAAAATCCGCCGACAAGTCGACCACGCGAACGTTTGCGTCCAGCAGCCCCCGGGCGGCTTGCATGCACACGCCCGCGGGGGTCGCGAAAAACACGACGTCCATGTCCTTGAGCGATGGGTCGTCGGGCGATGCAAACCTCATCTCGCCCACGGCTCCCGCCAAGGCGGGCAAAACCTCGCAAACTGGCTTGCCCGCGTCGGCGGCGCTGGTGAGAACCTTGACGTCGACGCGCGGGTGCAGCCACAAAAGCCGAACCAGCTCTTGGCCGGAATAGCCCGTCGCCCCCACAACGCCGACGTTGAACACGCGATCGGCTTTTTTGACGCTCTCGTTGGGTTCCATCTCGCCATTGACCCCCTCATCGCCCCCGGCTTGGCCTTGATCGGAATCGCCTTGGCGGCGCCTCCAATCGGATGGCCGAGTCGAGCGCAAAATCCCCGACGCGGATCCGATCAGCGCCCCGCGCGGTTTTCGCTGCGGCATTTGTTCACCCTCAATGTTGCGTAAGGCGAGACAATGGAACGCACTTGCTCGCTTTGGTCTTCGTTCAGTTTTTGGAAAGCGACTCGGTAGCGCACGGCGCTAAGCGGCGCCCTTTGGGCGCTCGCGCGCTCCTCGACGCGGGTCGAAAGGCCCGTCGCGGCCAAATTGGATCGGATATGCTCGGCCGCGGCGCTGTTGTTGAAGCGCCCCAGCACGATCGAGCCGTTGACCAGCTGCGGGTTAAGCCCGCGGGCGCGCAAAGCCGCGACGAACGCCCCGTCACGCGCCGAGCCGTTGGCGATCACCCAGTAAGAGGATGGGGCGGGAACGCTTTGACCCGCGTTTTCATTGGGCACCACCTTGCGCGTGGCGGCGTTGGGAAATTGGTTGAGCAGGCCCTTGATGCGATGGTAAACCTCTTCGGGCAGCTCCACCGACGCGGCGGCGCAGCCATCCGAGGAACCGGACGCCGCCTTGTCGCGCGCGGGCTCGGGCGCGTCGGCGCTTTGGGCCGCGGCGGCGGCCTTGCGGTCTTCCTCGTCAAAATTGACGATGTCGTACTCGTTGGCGCCCAAGCCCAAGGCAAAGCCCCCGGCGAACGGATCGGCTTCGGCCCCCGCGCTCCCGTCGGCGCTTTGAAAGACGGTGGAGGCGAAAACCACCAGGTTCAGCGCCACCAAGATGGCGAATATCCATTTCATAAGTGACCGATCCGTTTCATCATGCCCAAGAAGATCAAGTCGTCGCGCGCCGAGCAGCTCGCTTGCGCGGGCAGATCGCCGCGCACGGCCTCGGCCAAGCGGGCGGCCCCGCCGCCCGTCATGATCACGTCGACGCCTTGGGGGCCGTCGGGCTTTTGGCGGGCCAAGCAGCGGCCCAACATGCGCAACACCGCGCCCGCCCCCGCGTCGAGCACCCCCGTGAAAACGGCGTTGGACGTCGTGGTGGGAAAATCGTAGAAGGCGCCGTCCGGCGCATCAAGCCTAGCCGTGTTTTGCGCCAAGGAATCGCGCATCAGATGGAATCCCGGCAGGATGGAGCCGCCCCGAAAATAGCCGTCGGCCGTGAGGCTGTCGCACACGATGGCCGTGCCGCAGCTCACAACGAGCTTGTCGCGCGGCCCAAGCAGACTCGCGCCCAGCAAATTGAACCAACGATCGGAGCCCAGCCGCTCGACCTTGCGGTAGCCGTTTTCGACGCCGCCGAAGCGCCGCTCGGGCTCAAGCCACACCACGCGCCCGCGCGTGGCTTTTTCCACCAACCGCCGCTTTTCCTCGCCGCACACTTGGCTGCCGTACACGGCGCAGCCCTCGCCCAAGGCGTCGAGGAAACGCCCCAATTCGGAGAGCTTATTATAGCCTGATCTGAAAATGCCCAAGATTTCGCCGCCGCGCTCCCAGGCCCACTTGGCCTTGCTGTTTCCGCAATCCAGCAGCAGCGCCTCGGAGGCGGCGCAGGGCAGCGAAGCGCCGGCGCGGGCTGCTTGCCGCGCATCCTCTTCCTGCGCATCCTCTTCCTGCGCATCCTCTTCCTGCGCATCCTC
>CAJPTP010000098.1 GCA_905373555.1 uncultured Francisella sp.
AAGGCGGTGGACGAGGATGCCTATTTCCTCGCATGGACGACGACCCCGTGGACGCTGCCGTCCAACCGGGGCGTGTGCCTCAATCCCGCCGAGGCCTACGAGCTGGTCGACTCCGACAAGGGCCTGCTGATTTTGGGCAAGGAGCTGCGCGAGGAGTCGGTCCGGCGCATCGGCTTGACCGTCAAGGCGTCGTTGGGCGAGTGCAAAGGCCGCGACTTGGAAGGGGTCGTGTGCCGTCATCCCTATTTGGACCGCGATTCGCCCATCGTGCTGGGCAACCACGTGGAAATGACCCCGGGCTCGGGCACGGGCTTGGTCCACACCGCCCCCTGCCACGGCGCGGATGACTACGCGGTCGGCGCGCGCTACGGCCTGCCCATCGACGACTTCATCGACAAAAAGGGCCGCTTCGCCCCCGACACGCCTTTGGTGGGCGGGTTGGTCGTGTGGGACGCCAACGACGTCGTGGTCGAGGAGATCAAAAAGAACGGCGCCTTGCTCAAGGCGGGCAAGATCCGGCACTCCTACCCGCACTGCTGGCGGCACAAGACGCCGCTGATCTACCGATCCACCCCGCAATGGTTCATCTCCATGGACAAGCCCGGGTCCAACGGCAAGACGCTGCGGCAAAACGCCTTGGAGGCGATCGACGCGACGGATTTCTACCCCTCTTGGGGGCAGCTGCGCATCAAAAACATGGTCAAAGAGCGCCTCGACTGGTGCGTCTCGCGCCAGCGTTTTTGGGGCACGCCCATGTGCTTTTTCGTGGACAAGGAAACGGGCGAATTGCACCCCGACAGCTATGAGCTGATCCAGAAGGTCGCCGACCTGATCGAAAAGCATGGCATCGAGGTGTGGTCGACCCTGAAGACGGAGACGCTTCTGGGCGCCGACGCCGACCGGTACGAGAAGATGACCGACACGGTGGACGTGTGGTTCGACTCGGGCAGCACCCACTATTCGGTTTTGGACGCGCGCGAGGAGCTGGGCTCCCCCGCCGATTTGTACCTCGAGGGCTCCGACCAGCACCGCGGGTGGTTCCAATCCTCGCTTCTGATCAGCTGCGCGATCAACCACCGCGCCCCGTATCGCTCGATCTTGACCCACGGCTTCGTGGTCGACGAGAACGGCCGCAAGATGTCCAAGTCGCTGGGCAACGTGGTCGCGCCCCAAGAGGTGGTCGACACGCTCGGCGCCGACGTGCTGCGGCTGTGGGTCGCGGGCGCCGATTACGCCGAGGAGCTCGTGATTTCCAAAGAGCACCTCAAGCGGGTGTCCGACTCTTACCGCCGCGTGCGCAACACCCTGCGCTTTTTGCTCGCGAACCTGTCGGATTTCGATCCCGTGGCCGAGGCGCTGGCCTTCCCCGACATGGTCGAGATGGACCGCTACGCCGTGCTGCTGGCCAAGCGCCTGCAAGACCGGCTCATGGGGCATTACACGCAGTACCAGTTCCACTACGTCGTGCAGGAGATGATGAAGTTCCTCACCGACGACATGGGCGGCTTCTACCTCGACGCCTTGAAGGATCGGCTCTACACGATGCCCGCCAACTGCCGCTCGCGCAAGAGCGCCCAGACGGCCTTGTTCCACATCGCGCGCTCGGTCACGCTGATGCTGTCGCCCATCTTGGCCTTCACCGCCGAGGAGGCGTGGCAGACGCTGACCAACAACAACGAGGACAGCGTGCTGTTCAACGTCGCGCACATCTTCCCGGACGTCGGCCAAGAGGAGGAGGACGCCTTGGTCGAGAAGTGGGCGACGATCCGCTCCGTCCGCGACGAGGTGAACAAGGAGCTGGAGGCTTTGCGCTCGGCCAACGCCATCGGCTCGGCGCTGCAGGCCAACGTGGATCTGATCGCCCCCAAGGCGATCGTCGAGACGCTGAACTCCTTGGGCGACGAGCTGAAGTACGTGTTCATGGTCTCGTCCATCGACGCGCGCGAAGGCGAGGGCGACAAGCTGCAGGTGGCCGCCCGCCCGACCGCCGACGCCAAGTGCGAGCGCTGCTGGCACTACACCAAGGATGTGGGCGTCTTGACCGAGCATCCCACGCTGTGTTTGCGCTGCGCGCACGCGCTCAAGGGCGAGGCCGAGGAGCGGCGCTTTGCTTGACGCGCCCCGGCCCCGGCCTGGGCCCGATGGATCGAAAGGATCGCAATTGAACGAGCCCAAAGAACGGCGCCCGGGCGCGCCCGGCGCCCCCGCCGCCCGCGCCCGCCGAAGCCTGGGGGCGGCCCGGCCCGGCCACGCCTTGGCGATTGTTTTGATCGTCGCCTTGGATCAAATCACCAAGCAGGCGATCTTGCGCAACTTGGAATACCGCGATCGGGTCAACGTGATCCCCGGTTTTTTCGACTTGGTGTATTTCCGCAACACCGGGGCGGCGTTCAGCTTCTTGGACAACCAGGCCGGATGGCAAAACGCCTTCTTCGCCTGCTTCGCCTTCGCCGTGTGCGGGGCGCTGGTTTGGCTCGCGGCCAAGCGGCGCATCGTCGGCGCCGAGGTGTGGGCGGCGACGCTCATCGTCGCGGGCGCCTTGGGCAACGTGGTCGATCGCCTTTTGCATGGCTTCGTCGTGGACTTCCTGTCGTTTTACTTGGGCGGCCGGCATTTCCCGGCGTTCAACGTCGCCGACAGCGCCATCACCCTCGGCGCGGGCTTGCTGTTGCTGCTGTCGCTCAAAGCGGGCCGCGGGGAGGCGGCGCGCCCGGGCGGGGATGAGGGCGCCGACGGCCCCAAGGAAGCCCCAAAGCAAGCGGGCCCCGCCGGCTCGGGCGAACAGGGCGGGACGGGCGCCAAGGCGGCGGGCGCGGCGCGCCCGGATGGGAAAGCGCATGGCTGACGCGCCGTCTTGCGGCGCGGGATCCGGCGGCGGGGATTCCGGCGGCGCGGCCCCCAAGCCCGGCGCCAAGCCGCGCAAGGTCTATTGCCTGGCCAACCCGCGGGGGTTTTGCGCGGGGGTCGATCGCGCGATCAACATCGTCGAAAAGGCGCTGGGGAAGTTCGGCGCCCCGATCTACGTCCGCCACGAGGTCGTGCACAACCGCTACGTCGTGAGCCGGCTCAAGGCCAAAGGGGTGGTCTTTGTCGAGGACTTGGATGAGGTGCCGCCGGGCGCCGTTTTGATCTACTCGGCGCACGGCGTGGCCAAGTCCATCCGAGAGGAGGCCGCCCGGCGCGGCTTTCGCGTGTTCGACGCGACCTGCCCGTTGGTGACCAAGGTGCACCGCGAGGTCGAGCGGCTCGACGGCCAAGGCCGGCAGATCGTCATGATCGGCCACAAGGGCCACCCCGAGGTCGAGGGCACGATGGGCCAGATCGAGGGGCAGATGCTGTTGGTCGAGAGCGTCGCCGACGTCGCGAAGCTGCGCGTTCGCGACCCAAGCCGGCTTGCGCATGTGTCGCAAACGACGCTGTCGGTCGACGAGACCCAAGCCATCGTCGCCGCCCTGAAGGCCCGTTTCCCCGAGATCAAAAGCCCGAGCAAGGATGACATTTGCTACGCCACGCAAAACAGGCAAGACGCCGTGAAGCGGCTGTGCGAGCGCTGCGACGGCGTGGTGGTCGTGGGCTCGCCCAACAGCTCCAACTCCAACCGGCTGCGCGAGGTCGCGCGCCTGCGCGGGGTCGACGCGTGTCTGGTCGACGACGCGCAGGGCTTGCAGGCCAGCTGGTTTGAGGGCAAAAGCCGCGTCGGGGTGACGGCGGGCGCCTCGGCGCCCGAGATTTTGGTGGACGGCGTGCTGCGCCGTCTGCGCGAATGGGGCTTCGAGCCCGAAAACGAGGGGCAAGGCGCCCAAGGCGGCGAGGACATCGCTTTTGTCCTGCCCGTTGAGCTGCGCGATTGAGCGCTCGGCCCGGTCGAGCCTTCGCGGCGCAAGCCGATCGATCGGCGCCGATGGGGCCGCGAAAGACGCGAGGCGCCGAAGCCGGGCGCCCAAGGGGGGGGTCATGCAATCTTGGCAATTGCCCGACAACATCGCCGACGTGCTGCCCACGTCGGCCAGGCGGCTGGAGACGACCAAGGAAAGCCTGCTGGGGCTGTTTCGCTCCTACGGCTACGAGCTGGTGGTGCCGCCTTTGATGCAGTACTCGGAGTCGCTTTTGGTCGACATCGACCCCGGGCTCTCGATCAAAACCATCCGCGCCGTGGATCAGCTCACGGGCCTGCAAATGGGCCTGCGCGCCGACATCACGCCGCAAATCTCGCGCATCGACGCCCATTTGTTGGCCGAGCGCAAGGGCGTCAACCGGCTGTGCTACGCGGCGCCCGTTTTGAGCGCCGTGCCCGCGTCGATGCTGAGCTCCCGCGAGCCGCTGCAGATGGGCGCCGAGCTGTATGGCTTGGAGTCGGCCGAGGGCGACGTGGAGCTGATCGAGCTGATGTTTCGCTGCCTAAGCCTGCTGGGCGCGGGCGACGCCATGCTGTCGCTGGGCCACGTGGGCGTGTTTCAGGCTCTGGCCCAAAACGCGGGGCTTGACCGGGCGGGGTGCGAGGAGCTGGTGGAGCGCATCCAAACCAAGGACAAGCCCGACGTCGAGGCCGCCTGCCGCAAATACCGGCTGGATGCGGAAACGACCGCGGCGATGATATCCCTGTGCGACCTGTGCGGCGGCGACGACACCTTGGAGCGGGCGCGCCGCGAGCTGCCCAACCTTCAGGCGGTGGGCTTGGCGCTGGACTTGTTGGAGGGGGTGCGCGAGCGCTTCGCCGACAAGCCTTGCCACATCGACTTGGGCGAGCTGCGCATGGATCAGTACCACACGGGGCTGCTGTTCAGCGCCTACGGGCCCGCCTGGTCGGGCTCGGTCATGCGCGGGGGGCGCTACAACGGCTTGGGCAAGTATTTCGGCCGCAGCCGCTACGCCACGGGCTTCAGCTTCGATTTGAAGGATTTCCTCGACATGATCCCCGAGAACCGCCAAAGCCGGGCGATCTTGGTCGACAGGCGCGATCTGCCCAAGGCCCGGGCGCTGGTGGACAAGCTGCGCGCCCAAGGCGAGTCGGTGATCGCGGACTACCTGTCCGAGGGCCCGGAATCGCTGGGATGCGACAGAAAGATCGTCTGGGATGAGCGCGCGCGCGCCTACGCCGTGCGCCCCGCCGAGGCCGAGGGGGGCGCGCGCTAAGCTTGGCGG
>CAJPTP010000099.1 GCA_905373555.1 uncultured Francisella sp.
AAACCGAAAACGACGGCCCAAACGAGACCGAATGCGAAACCGAGCCGGCGGCAAGCGACGGCGAAGACGGGATCCAACCGCAAATCGGATCGCCCTTGGAAGACGGCGAAAGCAAGCCCGGCGCCTTGGGGGCCGATGGGTTTTTGAGCCTAAGCTTGGGCGAAGCCGAACCGGATCCGCTGCGGGTCCGGGCCGCGGGGGCGGAGGGGGAGGAACGGACGGCCCAATCGGGCGCGCAACGCCCCAGGGCCGCGCCCGCCGCGATCGGCGAAACGGAAGCCGGCCAAGGCGCCGACGCCGACGAAGCCCAAGCCGACGAAGCCCAAGCCGCCAAGCCCAACGGCGCCCGCGAAGGCGACGATCGCGCCGCCGTTGGGCAAAGCGGGCTTTCCGCGCCCCGGGCCATCGACCGCGCCGAGCGCAGCAATCTCGAAAGCCGCCCCATCGAGCCGCGCGACCTCCCGGGCGCCCAAACCGGATCCGATCCGTCCGCCCGGGCGCCCGAACAAAAGCCGCCCGCGCAAGACGAGGCCCCAAGCGGCGCAAAATCGGCCGATCCCGCCGAAAAAGAGCGGCAAGCCCAACCGGAAAAGGCGCAAGATCCGACCAGTTCGCAACAGACGGACAGCCATTCCGCCCCCGCCGGCGCGGCGCGGCCCGGCGGGCCGGACAAAGAAATCTAGAGCCGAACAAAAGCGAAAAGCGCGGCAAACCGGGGTTTTGATCCGGACGCCCAAGCCTGCCGCGCCCGGGCGGCGACGCAAACCAACGGGCGCAGCGGCCCCGCGGCATGCGGCTGGCGGGGTTCGAACGGGCCGCCGCGAAGCGTGTTTGCTTAACGGTGATATAATCCCCGCGCTTGGCTGCGGCCTCCCCGGCGCGCCGACGAGCGCCGCAAACGACTCGATTAGGAGCTCGAATGAACAAATTGCTCGTCGTGGACGACTCGAACGTCATACGCAACCGCATCACCCGCGGATTCAACTCGTCGCAATTTGAGTTGGTTGGGGTTGCGAAAAACGGCGTCGAGGCGATCGAGCTTTTCAAGGAAAAGCACCCCCAAGTCGTCACGATGGATCTGACGATGCCCGAGATGGATGGCTTGGCCTGCATCGAGGAGCTGATCCGACTCGACCCGGAAGTCAACATCCTCGTGGTGTCGGCTCTGACGGACAAAGCGACGGGCATCAAGGCGATCGACTTGGGCGCGCGCGGATTCATTTCCAAGCCTTTTACGGACGAGCAGCTGGTCGACGCGCTCAACGAATTGGTTCAAGAAGACGAAGAATAACCCCTGCGCCGACGCGCAGCCCGGCCACGGACAGTCGCGGCATTGAGAGAGACTCGCTCATGAAAGAAAAAAGACTTCAGGTATTCATCGACGGCGTCCACAATTACTTCAACCAAGTGAACAGCGACGACGATATCGAGGTCGGGACGCCCTTCTTGGTTGAAAACAAAAACCCTCCGGCCTGCGACATCACCGGGGTGATCGGCATCACGGGCCCCATCACGGGCTGCGTCTACTTCACGGCGCCCATCGATTTGCTCAAGCACTTGCTGATCGTCATGAAAGAGCCCGATCAGTCCTTGGACAACATGATGGATTTGGTGGGCGAGGTCGCCAACACCATTTCCGGCAACGCCCGCAGCGAATACGGCCCCGAGTTCAACATTTCGGTGCCTTTCGTCATGAAGGGCGTGCCCGACGAGATCCACCTGCCGCGCAGCTCCCGCTCCTTCGTCATCCCCATCGACTGGAAAGAGCACACCGCCAACATCGTGATCTGCCTTAGAAAGTCCTGAGCTTTCCAAGAAGAGGCCCGCGCCCGCGCGGGCTTTTTTTGTCGCCGCCGGGCGGGCCGGGCTTGAGCCGGCGCCTTTGGGAGCCGGCGCGGCGGGCCGCTTTTTTCTTATTCTTCCCCAAACAAGACGGCGTCCGCCGGTTTGCGGCCGCCAAAGGAACAGCACATGGGACCCGCGACGCCGATCCCCGATCCCTCACCGATCGCCGAAGCCCGCTCGATCATCAGCCAAGAGATCCTGTTTCAGTTTGACCCGAGCCACTTCGACGCCGCAGACGGCCTGCTGCAGCTTTCGGCGATCCTCTTGGCGCTCATCGCCGCGTGGGCGATTCACCGCGCCGTTCAGACCCGATCGCGGGCGAGCGAAACCGGGCAAGATTTGGGCCCCGGGCAAGAGATTGGGCCCGATGCGGCGGGCAAGCCAAGATCGACGACGCGCGCGCCCAAGCTCGAGGCGTGGCTAAGCCACATCGGGATGCCGTTTTTGGCGACGGCGCTGCTGGGCGCGACCAACGAAATTTGGGCGATGATTGACAACGGGCAGCCGAAATTTTGGGTGCAAACCGCCGCCTACGCGGCGCTGTGGTTGATCGTGCTGCGCACGGCCGCCGCCGCGATCGGCTACATGATGCCCAAAGGCCGGCTTTCGGCGGCCAACGCCCGAACGTTGTCCAGCTCTTTGTGGGCGCTGTTTGCGCTGTGGTATTTGGGCGCGCTGCCGTGGGCGGTGGAACGGCTGGACTCGGCGCGCATCGCGGTCGGCAAGAGCGAAATCTCGGCGTGGGGGATCATCAGCGCCCTGTTTTGGGTGGCGATCCTGGCATTCGGCGCCCTGTGGCTGTCCAAGGTGCTTGAGCACAGGCTCATGGGCGCCCGGTCGATCGACATGAACGTGCGCATTGTTCTGTCCAACGTCATGCGCACGGGTTTGGTCATCGGATCCGTCCTCATCGCGCTGCCCATCGTCGGCGTCGATCTGGGGATCCTGTCCGTCTTCGGCGGCGCCTTGGGCGTGGGCTTGGGCTTCGGCCTGCAGAAGATCGCGAGCAACTACGTCTCGGGCTTCATCATTTTGCTCGACCACTCCATTCGCGTGGGCGATCGGCTGACGGTCAACGGCTTCACGGGGCAAGTGCGCCAAATCACCGCCCGTTACGTGGCGCTGGACAACACCATGGGCGCATCGGCGCTGATTCCCAACGAGACCTTCGTGTCCAACACCTTCGTGAGCGAATCGTTCGCCGCAAAGAAGGTGTGGCGGCAAATCGACGTGCAGATCAGCTACGGCTCCGATCTGAATCTGGCTTTGAAACTCCTCAAGGAGGCGTGCGCGGCGCAGCCGCGCATCGACCAAAGCGCGACCATCCTCCCCGCCGTCACGGACTTCGGCGCCGACGGGATCGACCTTGGCGTGGGCTTTTGGCTCACCGACCCCGAAAACGGCTTCATGTCCCTCAAATCCGCCATTTTGCTGGATATTTGGAACCGCTTCAACGAGGCCGGCATCGAATTTCCCTTCCCCCAGCGCGACGTGCGCATCGTCAGCGCCCCGGGCTCAAGCGAGCCCATCGCGGGGATTCCGCCCTTCCAGCCCGACGCCCGCTCCGACTCAAGCCCATCGCGCGGCGCAAAAGGCGCCGGCCAAGACCAAGGCCAAAAACGGAGCCCAAGCCAAGGACAAGGCCAAGGCCAAGGCCCAAACCAAGGCGAAGGCGCCCAAGAAACCGACGGCAAAGCCCCGCCCAAGGGCTGAAGCCCGGGATGGGCAAAAGCGGATCGGGCGTGCGGCGCCGCGCGCCCGGACCGAGCGCAATCGGATCAGGTGGGGGGAACGGCGGGGCGAATCCAATCCGCTTTTCGCAACCGCCCGATCGCAAAACAATTCGATCCGCGCCTCGCGGCGGCCGGCCCGCGGCCCGGGGCGCGGGCTTCATCCCGGAAAGGACAACCGATGGCAGCGACTTTGATCGACGGCAAGAAGGTTTCGCAGGACATTTTGGACAAAGTGAAGGCGGAAATCTCAGAGCGAACCGCCCAAGGCAAGCGCCCCCCGAAACTGGCCGTCGTTTTGATCGGCGACGACCCCGCGAGCGCCATTTACGTGCGCAACAAGAAAAGGGCGTGCGAGAAAGTCGGCATCCTGTCCGAGTCTTTCGTCCAGGGCGCGGAATTCGGCGAAGACGCGCTGCTCAAGCTGATCGACGAGCTCAACGCCGACGGGACGGTGGATGGGATCTTGGTGCAGCTGCCGCTGCCCAAGGGCATTGACCCCGACAAGGTGATCGAGCGCATCGACCCCAAGAAGGACGTCGACGGCTTCCATCCATACAACGTGGGCCGCTTGGCGTTGCGCCGGCCCACAATGCGCTCGTGCACGCCCAAGGGCGTGATGTCGATGCTCGACTCCTACGGCATCGACCCCATGGGCATGGATGCGGTGATCGTCGGCCAATCCAACATCGTCGGCCGGCCCCAAGCTTTGGAGCTGCTGGCGCGGCGCGCCACCGTCACGGTGTGCCATTCCAAAACCAAGGATTTGGAAAGCCAAGTCCGGCGCGCCGACCTCTTGGTCGCCGCCGTGGGCAAGCCCAAGTTCATCAAAGGCGAGTGGGTCAAGGAGGGCGCCGTCGTAATCGACGTGGGCATCAACAGGCTCGACGACGGCAGCCTGTGCGGCGACGTCGAGTTCGAGACCGCCCGACGGCGCGCGTCCTACATCACCCCCGTTCCGGGCGGCGTGGGGCCGATGACGATCGCCAGCCTCATGGAAAACACCTTGGCCTCCAACAAGGCCCGTCAGGACGGCGCCGCCTAAGGCGCGCGGCGCCGATGCGCCGGCCGAGGCCAAGAGCGCCTCGGCGCATAAAAAAACAACGCCGTTTGGCGTTGTTTTTTTATGGCGTCCGGGATCAAGCGGGCGCCAAGCGTCGAGCCCGGGCGCCCAAGCCCGGATCGAATCAATCGTCGGATCTCTTGAGAGACTTGGCGTCTTTTTTGGTTTGCTCCCAGTCCTTCTTGACGAACTCCTTGGCGTCTCCGACGGCGTCCTCGACCTTCTTTTTGGCCTCGCCCAACTTGTCGGACAGCTTGTCTTTGGACTCCTCGGCCTTGTCTTTCGCCTCTTCGGCCATGTCCTTCATCTTGTCCTTGAGGTCTTCGGCCTTGTCCCCCGCATCCTCGGCTTTGTCCTTCATCTTGTCCTTGAGATCTTCGGCCTTGTCCCCCGCATCCTCGGCTAAGTCCTTCACCTTGTCCTTGAGATCTTCGGCCTTGTCCTTCGCCGCCTCGGCGAAGTCCTTCATC
>CAJPTP010000100.1 GCA_905373555.1 uncultured Francisella sp.
CGCCGCCGCTGAACCCGCCGCAGCGGGTCGTGAGCAAGGCGCCGACGTTGGGCGCGGATGGCCAGTCGGGCTCAAACCAAGGTTTGGGCGCGGCGCTCGGGACGCCGATCATTTCGTTCACGCTCTTCATCGCTGTTGATCGCTTTCCTTTGCGCGGCGCGCCGCCGCGCCGGGCCCGGCGCTTCAAATCGGCATCTTTGCCCGAACCGAAGCGCGAATTATAAGGCTTGGGCGGACGCCGAAGCGGCGGACAAAACCGCCTTGAGCTTGTCGCAAATCCCGCCGAAGCTGCCGTTGGACATCACCAGCACGGCCATTTTTTTGCCGGATGGGGCGCTCGCGGCGAAACGCTCCGCCCTTTGGCCCACGGCCCGGGCGATCTCGTCGGGGCCGCTCAACGTCTCGGCCTTGCCGCCCAACGGCGCGAGCGCCGCGGAGACGTCCCATTGCGCCGACGCTTGGGCGCAGTAGGCCTTGTCGCAGGCGGAAAACGCGGCCGCCAAATTGTCTTTCAGCGTTCCCATTTTCATGGTGTTCGAGCGCGGCTCGAACACCGCGACGATCTCGTCGCCGGGCCGCTTGGCGCGCAAGCCGCCCAGCGTCGCGGCGATCGCCGTGGGGTGATGCGCGAAATCATCATACAGGGCGAAGCGCGCGTCCTCGTATTTCAGCTCGCAGCGCCGGGCGACCGAGGCGAAGTTTTCCAAAGCCGCCAAAGCTTGCGGCTCGCTCACGCCGAATTGCTTGGCGCAGCCGATCGCGCACAGGGCGTTGGACAGGTTGTGGGCGCCGGAAAGCGGCAAGCGGCCCGCGCCGACCGAGACGCCGCGCCAAAACAGCCTGAAGCGCCCGCTTTGGGGATCCCACTCCTTGGCCTCGTAGCCCTCGGGCGACGCGACCTTCAGCAGCCGGCCCCAATAGTCTTTCTCGAACAGGCTCTCCAGCCCCGCTTTCGCGGGGAAAACCGTCACCGCCTCGCGCGGCATGGCGCGCAGCATCATCCAAAACTGCCGCCGAATCGCCGCCGCGTCGGGAAAAATGTCGGCATGGTCGTATTCGAGGTTGTTCACCGCCAAAACGTCGGGCCTGTAGTGGACAAACTTCGAACGCTTGTCGAAAAAGGCCGTGTCGTACTCGTCGGCCTCGATGACGAAAGGGGGGAGCGCCGCGGCGCCCCGCCCGCTTTCGCCCCCCTGCCCGAAGCGTTTGGGCAGACGGGCCGAAACCCCGAAGTTTTCGGGGACGCCGCCCACCAAAAAACCCGGCTCCAACCCCGCGCTTTGCAAAATCCACGCCAGCATCGACGTGGTCGTCGTTTTGCCGTGCGTGCCGCTCACGGCGGCGACCCGGCAGCGGCTCAAAACGTTGCGGCCCAGCCACGAGGGGGCCGAATCGAAGGGCAGCTTGTCGCTCAAGATCCGCTCGACGACGGGCATCCCGCGCTTGGCCGCGTTGCCGATCAAGTACAAATCCACATCCTTGTCGACGTTGTCCTCGCCATAGCCCTCGACGACGCGCGCCCCCATCCGCTCCAATTGGCCGCTCATGGGCGGATAGATGGCATGGTCGCACCCCGAGACCTCATAGCCCATCTGCGCCGCGATGCGGGCCACCCCCGCCATGAACGTGCCCGCGATCCCCACCACATGGATTCTTTGCATCTTTTGTTTGCCCATCGTCATTGCCTCGGCGGCCAAGCCGCCCCGGCCGTCCCGGCCGCCCCGCCCGCCGCGCTCGGCGCCCAAGCGGCGCGGCCCAAGCGAGCCCGAAGGCCCAAATGATAGCCCCTTTTGGGGCGGATTCAATTTTGCAGGGCGCCCGGGCGCCATCCCCATGACCCCCGCAATGCGGCGCAATCGGCCGCCGCCGCCGACGCTTTGGCCTCGGGGCTTGCTTTTTCTTGACAAGGCCAAGTCGAAAGCCTTATATATTGCGCGTCGCGGACCGGGCCGAACAAAGCGGTCGAATTTTCCGCAACAAATTGAATTGCATAGGGTTATATGAACAAAACCGGGCGGGCGATCATCCGTTTGCGGCTTGCGCCCGCCCCAATCCTTGCGCCTTCCAAGCTTCCCGCGGGAGCCTTGCGCCCAAGCGGGCGCCTGCCCGAAACAAATTCGCCATGCCAAAAAATTTGCTGATTGTTGAATCCCCGGCCAAGGCCAACACGCTGACCAAGTACCTCGGATCGGATTATTCCGTGCGCGCCTCGTACGGCCATGTGCGCGAGCTTGTGCCCAAGCAGGGGTCGGTCAACGTCGACAAAAACTTCGAGATGAAGTTCCAAACGATCGAGAAAAACGAGAAGCATTTGTCCGACATCCTCAAGGCGGCGGAAAAATGCGAAAACATCTACCTCGCCACCGACCCGGACCGCGAGGGGGAGGCGATCGCTTGGCACTTGGTCGAGCTCATGCGCCAAGACAAGCGCATCAAAAACCTCGACCCCAAGCGGGTGGAGTTCCACGAAATCACCAAGTCCGCCGTGTTGAGCGCCTTGGATCACCCGCGCCGAGTCTCCGAGGACTTGGTCGACGCGCAGCAGGCGCGCAGCGCCTTGGACTTTTTGCTCGGCTTCAACCTTTCGCCGCTGCTGTGGAAAAAGATCCAACGCGGCTTGTCGGCGGGGCGGGTGCAAAGCCCCGCCTTGCGTTTGGTGTGCGACCGGGAAAAAGAGATTCGGGCTTTCCAAGAGCGCGAGTACTGGACGATTCACCTGCTTAGCGCCAAACAAGGCGTCGCCTTTGAGGCCGCGCTCACGCGCAAGGACGGCAAAAAGCTCGAGCAGTTCGACATTCCCGACCAAAGCGCGGCCCAAGCGATCGTCGATTCGATCAAAAGCGAAACGGCGACCGTCTCGGCGGTGTCCAAGCGCAAGCGCTCGCGCCGGCCCAGCGCCCCCTTCACGACCTCGACCATGCAGCAGGAGGCCGTGCGCAAGCTGTCGATGAGCACGGCCAAAACCATGCGCACGGCGCAGCAGCTGTACGAGGGAATCGACGTCGGCTCGGGCTCGACGGGCCTGATCACGTACATGAGAACCGACTCGGTGAACTTGGCCAAAGAGGCCGTCGCGGACATCCGCTCCTTCATCGAGCAGGAAATGGGCGCCGAGAATCTGCCCGACCGCCCCAACGTCTACAAAACCAAAAGCAAGAACGCCCAAGAGGCCCACGAGGCGATCCGCCCGACTTCTATCCGCAACACCCCGGACAAAATCCGCAAATACCTCAACGCCGACCAATTCAAACTGTACTCGATGATTTGGAAGCGCGCCGTGGCCTGCCAAATGGCCGACGCGAAATACGACATGACCTCGGCCGACGTCGAGGTCGACGGCTTGACCTTCCGCGCCACCGGCCAAACGCTGCTGTTTCCGGGCTTTTTGCGCGTGTACATCGAGGATTTCGACGACGACGATTCCGGCTCCGGCTTCCCCACCTCGGCCAAAAGCGGCGACGAGCCCGAGGGCGGGAACGCGCGCCTGCCCGAGCTGGAGGAAGGCGAGACGCTGCCTGTCAACGGCGCCCGGCCCGACCAGCACTTCACCGCGCCCCCGCCGCGCTATTCCGAGGCGTCGCTGGTCAAGGCGCTGGAGGAGTTCGGCATCGGCCGGCCCTCCACCTACGCCACCATCATCCAAACGCTGCAGCGGCGCAACTACGCGGTGTTGGCCAACAAGCGCTTCGAGCCCACCGAAACGGGCGAAACGGTCAACAACTTTCTCACCGAGCACTTCCCGCGCTACGTGGACTACAACTTCACCGCCGGGATGGAAAAAGAGCTCGACGACATCGCCAACGGCAAACTCGGCAAGCTCAAAGTGCTCAACGGGTTTTGGGGGCCGTTTATCCAACAGGTGCGGGCCAAAGAGGGGCTCACGCGCATGGAGGCCACGGGCGCCAAGACGCTCGACGAGATCTGCCCCGTGTGCAACGCGCACAAGCTGGTCGAAAAGTACGGCAAGCGCGGCCGCTTCATCGCCTGCTCGGGCTTCCCCGAGTGCAAGTACACGCGCAACCTCAACGAAACGCGCGAAGAGTCGCTCAAAAACGCGGCCGCCGAAACGCTGGAGGGCAAGTTTTGCCCCAAATGCGGCCGGCCGCTGGCGATCAAGCAGGGGCGCTTCGGCAAATTCATCGCCTGCACGGGTTACCCCGAATGCAAACACACCGAGTCCCTGGTCAAGCCCTTGGACACGGGCGTGGAGTGCCCCGAGTGCAAGAAAGGCGCGCTCATCGAGCGCAAGAGCCGCTACGGCACCCCTTTTTACAGCTGCAGCCGCTACCCGGACTGCAAGTACGCGCTGTGGAATTACCCCGTGAAAATGGCCTGCCCCTCCTGCGGCTCGCCCTGCATGACGCTGAAATTCACCAAGCGCCGCGGCTTGGAGCTGCTGTGCCCGAACAAGGATTGCTCAACGTACATGACTTACTGCGGCGACGGCTCGGACATCGGGGTGCCGGCGGAGGCGCTGGCCAAGATCGTGCCGAGCGAGTCGATGGACATGCTCGCCCGCCCAAGCGACGGAACCCCCGCGATCGGACAGCCCGCCAAGGCGCCCAAGCGCGCCGCCTTCGGCAAAGGCAGCGGCCGCTCGGCTCGCGCCAAGGCGGGAACGAAAACGAAGGCGGCAAGCTCTTTGGGGGCCAAAACCCCGGCCAAGGCCAAGGCCAAACCCAAGGCGTCGGCCAAGAAACCCGCGTCCGGCGCCAAAGACGAAGGCAAGGCGGGGGAGACGGAATAACCCCATCGAGGGCAGGCGGGCGGCAAACAACGCCGAAACAGCGCCGACAAAAAGCGCCACCGGAAAAGCGGAGCCTCGGCCCCGCTTTTTTGTGGCGTGAGGGCAAGCGCGCGAATGGTCGGCGGCTTGGTTTCTTTGCGCGCGCAGGCGCGGTGGGGGGCGAAGGGAGGAAACAAAACCCGCTTGGCGCATCCGCCCCGGCGGGCATGGAGTGACGCCGGGGCGGATCCCCGCCGGGCCGGATCCGCGCGATGCGCGTTGCGGGTTGCGCGGCTCCCGCGTCAATTGGGCCAAGC
>CAJPTP010000101.1 GCA_905373555.1 uncultured Francisella sp.
AAGCTACACCTCGGCCCCGAACTCGAACGCCTTGCAGGGTTCGGCCTTGGCCCAAGGCTTCATCGGCCACGCCAAAGACTTGTTCCCCGCGCTGCCGACGCCCGTTTCGGCCCGCCCCTCGATCAAGCCTTCGCGGTCATTGCTCAACCGATCCTTGATGCGATTGATCAACGACAAACTTGGGCGCTACAGCGACCGCTATCGGGAGCTGGTCAACAACGACGGGCCGACCAAGAAGGGCATGCTCACCGTTTACCGGGTGTTTCGGGGCATGGCTCCGTCGGCCCGCGTCTCGTCGGCTCAGCTGCGCATGGACCGTCTCGCCCAAATGCCGCCCGAGCGGCGGCGCATGCTGGGCCTGGGCGATTTGAGCGACGCCGATTGGGGCAAGCTGGCCAAGCTGGATTGGGTTGTCTTGGAAAACGCGGATTGGAGGGCGGTGGCGCAAACGAAGAACCGGTCGCTGCGCCAAATGAGCCTCAAGAAGCTGCGCGCCATGTTGGGCCTCAAAGACTCCGACGAGCACAATGAATTTTTGGTGGGGCTGATCGACGCTCTGCCCGTCGAGGTCAAGGACGATCCCACCGTCAACGCCGACGGAACCAAAAAGCCCGGGTTTTCGTACGACGACGAGGATGAGGACGAGGACGGGGGCGGGGGCGGGGACGACGGCGCCGACAATCTGACCGACGCCTTGAGCCACGCGCTCAAAAAGGGGAGCAAGGCGATCGCCGGGGCCAAGCTGCTGTTTTGAAGCGCGCGGCGCCGGCCGGTCGGCGATCGCATCGCGGGGAGGGGGGAGAAATTCTTCGGCAAACGCTTTGCCTCCCGCCCCTTTCTCCTTATACTTGCGATTTGGGCGAAAACCGGGATCCGGGATCGGCGCCCCGCGTTTTTTTCGAACGTCTTGCCGCGAAAAGCAAAGGCAAGCCGGGCGGCCTTTGATCGAGCCTGAGCGGGGCCGCCCGCTCAATCATTCCGCCCGCGCGAGGGCGCGGGGAAATCGCCCCAAAAGGGCGCATCGAACAGAGGCGAAGCATGTGCGGCATTATCGGCGTCGTTGGGCATGAGCCCATCAACCAAACCATTTACGACGGACTGCAGATGCTGCAGCATCGCGGCCAGGACGCCGCCGGCATCACCACTTGCGACGGCCAATCTTTCTCGACCTTCAAAGCCAAAGGCTTGGTGCGCGACGCCTTCAGAACGCGCAACATGCGCGACCTGACGGGCAATGCCGGCATCGGCCATGTGCGCTATCCCACCCAAGGCAGCAAAAACGACGTGACCGAGGCGCAGCCCTTCTACGTCAACTCTCCCTTCGGCATCGCCTTGGCGCACAACGGCAACCTCACCAACACCAAAGAGCTTTGCGACGACGTCATCCACAAGGATTTGCGCCACATCAACACCTCCAGCGATTCCGAGGTGCTGCTCAACGTGTTTGCGCACGAGCTGGAGCGCTGCGTGGGCAGCGGCAGGGCGCTCAAGGTCAGCGACATCTTCGACGCGGTTTCGGCCCTCCATGAGCGCGCGGGCGGCTCCTACGCGGCCGTGGCCATGATCGCGGGCTATGGCATGGTGGCTTTCCGCGACCCTTACGGCATTCGCCCCTTGATCATCGGCAAACGGCTCAACGAGGATGTCGGGAAGTACGAATACATGATCGCCTCGGAATCGGTCGCCTTTTCGGCCACGGGCTTCGAGACGGTCGAGGATGTGAAGCCCGGGGAGGCGATTTTCGTCGACTTCGACGGGCATTTCTTTTCGCGCCAGTGCGCCGCGAACGCGTCGCTGAACCCCTGTCTTTTCGAGTTCGTTTATTTCGCCCGGCCCGATTCCACCATCGACGGCGTGTCGGTGTACCAAGCCCGTCTGGACATGGGCGCGGCATTGGCCAAGAAAGTGCTCAAGACGCTGCCGCGCGACGTCGACGTTGTGATGCCCGTGCCCGACACCTCGCGGCCGATCGCCTTGGAGCTGGCCAGCCGCTTGGGCCTGCCCTATCGCGAGGGCCTGATCAAAAACCGATACATCGGCCGCACCTTCATCATGCCCGGCCAAGCCGTGCGCAAGAAGTCCGTGCGCCAGAAGCTCAGCCCCATCGGCTCGGAGTTCGAGGGCAAGAACGTGCTGCTGGTGGACGATTCGATCGTGCGCGGCACGACCAGCCGAGAAATCGTCGAGATGGCCCGCCACATGGGCGCGAAAAAGGTGTATTTCGCCTCCGCCGCGCCCGAGGTGCGCCACCAAAACGTTTACGGCATCGATATGCCCACCCGCTCGGAGCTGATCGCCAACGGCCGAAGCGACGCGGAAATTTGCGAGGCCATCTCCGCCGACGGAATCGTTTTCCAGGATCTGGAGGATCTCAAGGCGTGCGTCAAAAACCTCAATCCCAAGATCTCGGGGTTCGAGGCTTCGTGCTTCGACGGCCGCTACATCGCGGGCAATGTCGACGGGGAATACCTGAACTCGCTTGAGACGGATGGCGGCAAGCGCGCCGAGGCGGCAAGCCGCGGCGCCGACGGCGACGAGTGATCGAGAATCGGCTGAAAGCGGATCCGGGCAAACCCCGCCTTGGCCTGCCGCGGCGCGGCCTTGGGCGAGGCGGTTGCCCGGCCTCTTGGCCGGCTTCATCGAGGAGAAAAGCATGAGCGACGACGCAATGTCGGACGCAACGTCGATTTTGTCAGAAGGCAAAGGCGTCGTGATTGTCGGCTCTTACTTGGCCGACAAAAACCACGTCGAGCTGGCGGGAAAAACCCAGTTTGACAAAGACGCCGTCCAAGAACGGCTCAACTTCGTGTTGGCCGAGCAGCTGCGCAAGCTGGGCTTGGCCTTCGCGCAGATCGTCTGCGCCTACGAAGACGCCGACGATTACCAGCGCATCCAAACGGACAAGCTGTGCGCGGTGAGGGCGCCGGATGGCTTGGATGCGAAAGACGTCGCCAAAACGCTTAAGCCGCTGCTTGTGGCGGGCGACCAGACGCTCGCTTTGAGCGCCCAAGGCGGCAAGTCCTTCCTGTGGAGAATCGACGGGGAGATCTGGGAGGAAAGGCCGGCGTTGAGAAATGAAGGCGAGCTGCTGCGGGCGTTGTCCAAAATGCGCGGCCGAGCTTTCAAGTCGATGAGCTTGGTCGAGGGAGACAAAGTCCGGCCCCACCTCAAAAGCGAAAAGTGGGTCATCGAGACCGCCGCGACCGAGCAGCTCAAGAAATTGGGTTATCGGTGCTGCGACTACCAACGCGGCCTGTTTTGCCTTGAGCCCAAAGACCAAGGCCGCCCCTAAGGCCGGGCCGGCTTTTCAGGCGCTTTGGGGATAAAAAAAACGTCGCTCGATCGTTCAATCGGCGACGTTTTTTTTATCATCTTATCTTCAGCGGGCGGTTTCGCCGCATGGCGAGGGTTTGGGGCGGCGGCGAGCCAACCCGGGCTGCCCAATACACGCCTCCCAAGCGGCGCGGCGAAGCGGCGTCATGCCAACAAGTAAACCAAAATGGCCTTGATCGTGTGCATGCGGTTTTCGGCTTGGTCGAACACGATGGAGCGGTCGCTCTCAAACACCTCGTTGCTGACCTCAATGCCGTCGGACAGATCGAACGACGGGTGTTTTGCCGCGACCTCGCGGCCCACGGCCGTGTTGAGGTCATGGTAGGCGGGAAGGCAGTGCATGAACTTGACGTTCGGGTTGCCGGACGCCTCGATCAATTTTTGATCCACCCGGTACGGGCGCAGCAAACGCAGGCGCTCATCCCACAGCGATTTGTCGTCGCCCATCGACACCCACACGTCGGTGTGGATGAAATCGGCTCCGCGCGCGGCCGCTTGGGGATCCTCCGTCACGGTGATGCGCCCCCCCGTGAGATCCGCGATGCCTTTGCAGCGCTTGAGCCATGCGCCGTCGGGCTGCAAGGCGGCCGGCGCCGCCACGCGAACGCCCATGCCCATCACCGCGGCCAACTCGATCAACGACAGGCCCATGTTGTTGGACGCGTCGCCAAAGAAGGCGTACTCGACGTCGGACAAGGGCTTGCCCTTGGGGGAATGCTCGATCATGGTGAGCAAATCGGCCAGCATCTGGGTCGGATGCGAGGTTGCCGTGAGCCCGTTGATGACGGGCACGCCCGCGTAGCGGGCCAGCGTGACGACGGTCTTTTGCTCAAAACCGCGATACTCGATCGCGTCGTAGAAGCGGCCCAGCACGCGGGCGGTGTCCGCGATGCTTTCCTTGTGGCCGATCTGGCTGGAGGAGGGGTCGAGAAAGGTCGAGTGCGCGCCCGTGTCGGCGCAGGCGACCTCGAAGGCGCAGCGCGTGCGCGTCGAGGTCTTCTCGAAAATCAGCGCCACGTTCTTGCCCGCGAGCAAGGGCTTGAGCTCGCCCTTGGCCCGCTGCTTTTTCAGTTTGGCCGCCAATTTGACGATTTTGAGGATTTCATCGCCCGAATAATCGGACACGGTGAGGAAATGGCGCACCGCCTTCTCTTGCTCGGCTTTGCCTTTCTTGGCCTTGTCGGACTTTCCCATCTTAAAACCTCCGCGCCCGGAGCCCGGGCCGATAGCCGAAACGGCGCTCGAGGCCGCCCCCATCCCTCGGAAACCCGGCGCTCGGCGGATTCGTCTCAAGCCGAGCTCCGGCCCGGACGAATGAAGAAAAAACCGAAATAATAGCGCCTTATGCCAAGAGGGCCAAGGCTGGCTTATTTTATGCCCTGTGTTTCAAAAAATCGTTTCCGATATTCACAATCGCCCGGACGTTTCGGGCCGCCGGATGGCTTCGTTGTTTTTTCGCGCGCCGCCCCCAAGCCGAAGCGATCTCACGCCAGCCGAAACAAAGCCCGATGCTCAAAGGCTTCGGGCCGCAGCAACCATGGCGCGGCGCGAACCGAAAGCGTCGCCGAAAGCTCGGCCCAAGCCGCAAACAAGGGCCGCATGCGGAACCCGGCGGAAAAACCATCAAGCCGCATCGGAAGCGGCGCGCCGCCGAGACGGGCGGGGCGGGGC
>CAJPTP010000102.1 GCA_905373555.1 uncultured Francisella sp.
CGCCCCCTCGGGCATGGCCATGGTCATCACCTCGCCCGGCGACAACATCATCGTGATCCACGGCGGGGCGAACATGGCGCTCTCGGCGAGGGATGTATTGCGCGCCGAAAAGGAATTGGCCCGCTGCGACGCCATTTTGTGCCAGCTGGAAATTCCCCAAAGCTGCATCGCCCAAGCGGCGCTGATCGCCCTGCGCCGCGGCATTCCTTTTTTCCTCAACCCCGCCCCCTACCGTCCCTTGCCACTGGAAATCTTGCAAAGCTGCGCCGTGATCACCCCCAACTTGGAGGAGGCGGCGAGCCTGTTGGGAGTCCGGGTCAAGGCCGACTGCGCCTTGGGCGCCGAGCCGAGCGCCGAGAAAGCGACGCGAACCGCCCCGGCCGAGGCGCCCGACGACGAGGAGGAGCTGGGGCGATTGCTCGCCGCGCTGAGAGAAACCTTGGCCGCCCAAGGGATGTCCTGTCGGGGATTCGGGGATTCGCCCCATCCGATCGCAAACGACGCCCCCAAAACCGCCCCGAGCGAGGATGCGGGCGAAACGGAAAACGCAGCGGAAAGATCCGAATCCCTCGGCCAACCCGCGCCCGACGGCCCCGACCCGGCGCAAGGCAAAATGAAAAGCAAGGGCGCCAAGGGCAAGGGCAAGGGCAAAGACAAAGGCAAAGACAAGGACACCGAGGACAACAAGGGCAAGGACAAGAAAAAGAGGCGAGGCAAAGCTAAGCCCGCGGGCGCGGTTTCGTACCGCTTGGAAACGACGGTGGCGGTTTTGGAGCCGGCCGCGCCGTTCGCCAGGCCGCTCACGCTGATCGACCGCGACGGCAAAGAATCGCCCGAGCTGCTGCGGCAGGCGGCCTGCGAAGAGGATCCCGAGAGAATCGAAAGCGTGATGGCGGTCGCCCGCGCCATGAGGGCGGGCGACCTGCCCTTGGTCGCGACGATCGGCAGCTTGGGCGTCTTGCGCAGCCGCGGGGGCCGGACGTTGCTCTATCCCCCTTGCCGGGGCAATCCCGTCGACCCCACGGGCGCGGGCGACGCCTTCAGCGCGGCGCTTTGCCGCTACATGCCGCTGGGCTTTGACGCCGCCGTGGGCTTGGCCCAAAAGACGGCTTCATTGGTGATCGGCCGCAAAGGCGCGCAAGAGGCGATGCCCACCGCCGAAGAGGCCGAGAAAGGCTTTTTTTGACCAAGAGCTCGGCCAAAGCCCAACCCCGATCACCGACCCCAACGCCGAGCCGCCGAAGGCCGGCCGCCCTTTCATTTTTCGCCCTTTAAGCCATAATACCCGCGCCGACCTGCGGGCTTGAAAACCCGGGCCGTCGGCGCGAGCGGCCGGGCTCCCCGGGCAAGACGCCCGCGCTTGGAAACCGAACGGTTTGACGCCCATGCGCGCAACCGCAAAGACGAAAAAAAAAGCGAACCCGGCCCCATCGCCGCCAAGCGGCGACAACGCGGACAAAACCGCGTCAAACCAAAAACAAAACAGAAAATCAAAAAGAAAAACAATCGGAAACAACCCAAAACGAGCAAAAGCGCAAGGCGCCGTTTTCCCGATCAAACCGAGCGGGATCCGACGCCCTGCGCCGACGCCGGCGCCTCCCCAAACCCGCCTTGAACACTCACAGCCGGCTTCGCCGCCTCCGCCGCCAAGAGCGCCGAGGCGGCGGGCTTGGCCTTATAGGAGCAAACGATGACGATTCGTTTCATTCGCCCCGTTGCGCTTGCCCTCGCCTTGGCGACCGCGGGCGCGCTGTCCGGGTGCGGCGGCAAGCCCGCCTCGGGCGACGCTGCGCCGGGAAACGCGGCCCCGGCGGGCTCAACGGCCTTGGAGCCCGCTCAAGCGGCCTTGACTGCGGCGGATTCCGGAAATTCGAAAGAATCGGCCGATTCGGCCGATTCGACGACCAAGTCGAAAGACGCGCCGGCAACGGACGCTTCCGCGCGCGCGCCCGAGCCCAAGACGGAGACGAATCCCCAACCCAAGCCCAAGCCCGAGCCCATGCTCGAACTGGCGGGCAGCGACGTCAGCGACGAGGGCATCGGCGGCAGCTTTCTCATCCCTTCGACTTTGGGCAAAGACGTCGACATAACGCAACCCGGCGACGCGGTCAGCGCGTTTGTCGTGGGATACACCTCATGCCCGGATGTCTGCCCCACCAACATGCTGCGCTACAAAGAGGCGGCGCGGTTGCTCAAAGAACGGGGCAAGGATTTTCGGCTGTACTTTTTGACCATGGATCCCGAGCGCGACACCATGGAGCGAATGAAAAGCTACATGAAGCTGTACAGCCCGAAAGGCTTGCCGCCTTTCGTGGGCCTGCGCGAGGGGGACTTGGGCAAGCTCGAGGAAATCAAATCCGCTTGGAAGGTGTTCGCCCGCAAGGTGCCGCACAAATCCACGTATTTGGTCGACCATTCGGCGGGCGCCTACCTCATCGGCCCCGACGGCAAGACGAGGGTGTATCAGCCCCACAACCTCAACGCCAGGGAGTTGGCCGACGACATTTTGAATTTGCTTGAGCAATACGATCGAGAAAAAGGGCGAGCCGGGCAAAACGGCGAGAATTCGGGCCCAAGCCCCGAAGGCCGAGGCCCGGCCGAAGATCGGCAAGGCGGCGAAGGCTAAGCCGCGGATCGCGCCCCAAGCGGGCCCGCCCCCAAGCGGGCCGGCGTTTTTTTGGTTTTGCGCAAGGCGGCAAGCCGAGCGGAGCTTGGAATCGAATATGGAAGAACAAAATCAGCAAGACGCCCGGCGCAATCCGACCGAGCGGCTCACCGTGGCGCTGTCCAAAGGCCGCATTTTCGAAGAGACCATGCCTCTTCTTCACCGCGCGGGCATCCGCCCGACCGAGGATCCCGAGACGTCGCGCAAGCTCATCATCGACACCGACGACGCCGCGGTGCGGGTCATCATCGTGCGGGCGACCGACGTGCCGACCTACGTGCGCTACGGCGCGGCGGACGTCGGCGTGGCGGGCAAGGACGTGCTCAACGAGCACGGCAGCGAAGGGCTGTACCAACTGCTGGATCTGGGCATCGCCAAATGCCGCATGATGGTCGCGGGCAAAAAAGACTTTGACTACGCGGCCAAGGCCAAACCGGGGAGCCGCATTCGCGTCGCGACCAAATACCCGCGCACCGCCAAGGAGCATTTTTCGCGCAAGGGCGTCCATTGCGACGTCATCAAGCTTTACGGCTCGATGGAGTTGGCGCCCTTGGTGGGCTTGGCCGACTGCATCGTCGATCTCGTCTCCACGGGCAACACGCTCAAGGCCAACAACCTCGCGGCCTATGAGCTGGTGGAGAACATCTCCTCGCGTTTGATCGTCAACGAAGCGACGATGAAGCTCAAAAGGGCCAAGCTCGAACCCATCGTCGAAGTGTTCCGGCAAGCCGCCTTGGCATAAGCGGCCGCAGAGATCCGCCGGGCCTGCGCTCGGCGCCCCGCCCCGGCGCCTAGATTCCTCGGCGCCCCGACTCTTCCACCTCGAAACCACAGCGCGCCCAAGGCCATCGGGCGGCAAAGGAATAGCGACATGCGCAGGCTCAACACCAAAGACGCGGAGTTCAAATCCCAATTCGACGCCCTTCGGGCTTTCGAGTCCGCGCAAAACCGATCCGTCGACGACGCCGTCAGGGAGATCTGCGACGACGTGCGCGCCCGGGGCGACGCCGCCGTGCTGGAGTACACGAACAAGTTCGACGGAACCGACGCGAAATCGATCAAAGAGCTGGAAATCGGGCGCGACGAGCTGCAAAGGGCTTTGGACAATTTGAAGCCAGAAACTTTGAGCGCCCTGAAAACCGCGGCGGCGCGCGTGCGCTCGTTTCACGAGCGGCAATTGGGCGAGTCGTGGAGCTACGAGGATGAGGATGGCACGCGCCTCGGCCAAAACGTCTTTCCCTTGGACAAGGTCGGCGTCTACGTTCCGGGCGGCTTGGCCGCCTACCCCAGCACCGTGTACATGAACGCCATGCCCGCCGCCGTCGCGGGAGTGGGCGAAACGGTCATGGTCTCCCCCGCCCCCAAAGGGCAGCGCAACCCTCTCGTGCTCGCCGCGGCCGCCCTGTGCGGCGTGTCGCGCGTGTTCGCCGTCGGCGGCGCCCAAGCCATCGCGGCCTTGGCCTACGGAACGGAAAGCATTCCCAAGGTCGACAAGATTTGCGGCCCCGGCAACGCCTTCGTCGCGGCGGCCAAGCGGCGCGTGTTCGGGGCCGTGGGCATCGACATGGTCGCGGGCCCCTCGGAAATTTTGGCGATCGCCGACGGCAGCACCGACCCGGAATGGATGGCGATGGATTTGTTCAGCCAAGCCGAGCACGACCGCATCGCCCAAGCGATCTTGATCAGCCCCGATCCGGATTTCCTCGACCGAGTCGAAAAAGCCATGGATCGCTTCCTTCCCGCGATGCCGCGCAAGGACATCATCAAGGATTCCTTGGCCAACCGCGGCGCCCTGATCTTGTGCGAAAGCATCGAGCAGGCCGCGGAGCTGGCCAACGAGGTGGCGCCCGAGCACATGGAAATCGCCGTCGCCGACAAGAACCTGGCGCGACGCTTGGCCCAAAGCATTCGCCACGCAGGGTCCGTCTTCATCGGCCCGCAAACGACCGAAAGCTTGGGCGATTACTGCGCGGGCCCCAACCACGTCCTGCCCACCAGCGGCACCGCCCGCTTCGCTTCCCCCTTGGGCGTGTACGATTTCCAAAAACGATGCAGCGTCATCGAGGTGTCGGAGCAAGGCGTGCGAAAACTCGCGCCCATCGCCTCGATTTTGGCGCGCGGGGAAGGCTTGATCGCCCACGCCAACGCCGCCGAGTTCAGAATCGGCCCCAAGATCCCGGGCTGACGGCGCCCAATGGGGCGGCTTGCGGGAAGCCGCCGCCCGGCGCCCGGGCGCGGGTTGATCCGACAACCTCGCCCGGAAAAGAATCGGCTCGGGAAAGGGGAAGGTGAAGGGAAAGACGATGAAGGGGGGGTAAAAAAG
>CAJPTP010000103.1 GCA_905373555.1 uncultured Francisella sp.
GCCCCGTTGGGGCCGGAAAAAAACGGATCGGGCCTCATGTGCGGCTTGAGCGCCGTTTCCGCCTTGACCCCGATTCCCGGCTCCGGCGCCTGCGCCAACGTGCCGGATGCCCCCACGCTCGGCGATCTGCCCGCGAGCCTGTCTTTGCGGTGGGCTTGGGGCAAAGGCGGGATCGCCGATTGGGATCGCCTTCGGCCTTGCCGGCTGCGCGCCGCGCGCCCGGGCGATCGCCTGAAAATCGGGCCCGACGCCTCCAAAGACGCGTTTCGCCTTTTGGCCGAAAAGGGGGTTCCCGCCTTTGTCCGGCCATTTTGGCCTTTGATCGTCTCCCCCGACGGCGCGCCGGTTTGCCTGGCGGGGGCGCGCGTCGATGCGCGCTTCGCGGGCGCATGGGGATGGCTGCCGCAAATGCCGGCGGCCCGGGCGTTTATTCCCCCCGTGAAGCCCCGCCCGCTTGGCGGCGCCCCGGGGCTTTGATCGGCGCCCTGTTCGACCCCGCCGGGCGGCTTGGGGCGGCTTGAAAGGAATCCAATGGCCCGCTACGTGATAGGCGACATACACGGTTGTTTCGACGAACTTGTGGCGCTGCTGCGCAAATTGGATTTCAACCCGGGCAAAGACGATTTGATCTTGGTCGGCGACGTCATCAACCGCGGCCCCAAATCCCTGCAAACGATCCGGCTGCTGCGCAGGCTTGACCACTGCGTCAGGGTGACGCTGGGAAACCACGATTTGTCGCTGCTGCGCGCGTATTATTTGAACGCCAAGCTCAAAAAGCACGACACGACCCAAGACCTCATCGCCGCGCCCGACGCCCCGAGCCTTTTGGGATGGCTGCGCGCGCAAAGCATGCTGATCGCGGAGGAGGGCGCCGTCGTTGTCCACGCGGGGCTTTACCCCTCCTGGGGCTTGGCCGAGGCTTGGGCCGCCGCCCAAGACGTCGAGCGGGTTTTGCGCGGGCCGAATTTTCGTCGCTTCTTGGAAAAAATGTACGGCTCCGAGCCCTGCGCCTACTCTTCGGATTTGGGGGGCATGGATCGGCTGCGCTGCTGCGTGAACGCCATGACCCGCATGCGCTGCGTCAAGGTTTCCGATTCGTCGATGGATTTTTCGTACAACCGGGGCTTGGGGGATATCCCCGAGGGGTTGACGCCGTGGTTTCGCGCGCGCGACAGGAAAAACAAGGATCTGCGCATCGTTTTTGGCCATTGGTCGGCCTTGGGCTTTTACGAGGGCGAGAACGTGACCTGCGTGGATTCGGGCTGCCTGTGGGGCGGCAGCCTCACGGCGCTGGATTTCGACGCCTTGCTAAGCGGGCATGGCGCGAAGATTGCCCAGGTCAAAAGCGAGTCGGGCATTCCTTTGCTGTGAGCGCGGATGCCGGGCGCCGCTTCGTCCGGGCGCGCCGCGGCTTGCGCCCGGACGATCGGCCGAAATCCCGTCGGATCCGGGCGACGGGGCTATGCTAAAATTTCACGCTATTTTTCCGCCATTTGTTCTTCGCAGCCGATTGGGGCTGCGAATGATCGGTTCTCGCCCCGCGGCTTAGGGCCAAGGACGGCCGCCGCAGGGGGCGAGGAAAACCGACGCCATCCATTGATCGAAGGTTAGAGCATAACTATGACACAAGTTCAGAATCAAGAGGGGCTGAGAAGATCCGTCATTCTTTCTTTGCCCTCGGAAGACATCTTGGGGATCGTGCGGGCCGAGTTGCTCAAGACCCAGAAAAACTTCAGGATGGACGGCTTTCGCAGGGGCAAGGTGCCGATGCGCATCGTTTCGGACATGTTTGCGCATGACATCACATCGCGCGTGACCAACGAGCGTTTTCAAGAGGAGTTCCTCAAGGTCGCCAAGGAAGAGAACATCCCGTTTTATGGAATCCTGGGCGTCGCGGCTTTGGACGAGTCCGAGCGCGAAGGCCGCTCCGACGAAGGCTTGGTCTACGCCAAGGTCTTCTTTGAGGAGCCCGCCGCATTGGAGAAGAAAGGCGAGCTGTCCGACGTCAGCTTCACGCGCTATTGCGTGACCGAAAAGAACCGCGAGGAGATGATCGCCAAGACCATCCTGAAGCTGCGCAAGGAGCACAGCAAGTTCGAGCCCACCGACGGCCCGATCGGCCCGGGCGACACGGTGGCCTTGGAGCTGGACATCGAGTGCGAAAAGCTTCCGGGCGGCAATCAGCATTACGATCGCTATCGCTACGAGTCCGAGCCCGGAGAGTTCTTTGGGCTGCAGGAAAAGCTGCTTGGCGCGTCCAAAGGGCAAACCGTCGTGATTGAGGACAAGATCGATCTCAACGCATTCAGCTTTGAGTTCCACGACGCGCCCGATTGGGCCGACGCGAAGCTCACCGCCGTCGTCAAGGAAATCTTTCGCTGCGAGCTGCGCGAGCTCGACGCCGAGTTTCTCAAGCAAATCGGCGTCGAGGATGGCTCGGCGGACACATTCCGCAATGAAATCGCCAAGAACGTCAACCGGGAAATCGATCGGCGCTTGGCCTACTTCAACCACCAAAACATGTACTCCGCGGTGTTCGCCAAAGCGATGAATCCCCTGCTGCCCGAAGTGTTTTTGCGCCAAGGCTTCGCCGATTGGATGGCGCAGCGCTACAGGTTGGAAAAGGGCGTCTACGGCGTCAATTCCTTCGAGGAGTACATGAAGCGCTTGGACGGGGAGCGTCAGCTGCAGGCCTTCGCCGCGATGGCGTGCCAAAGGCTGTTTGACGAGAAGATGGCCGAGAGCCTCAAAATCGAGGCGACCGACGCCGACGTCGATGCCTACATTGAGCAAAGCGCCGAGCTTTACGACAACGCCGAGGACTTCGCCAAAAAGGCCAAGGCCGACAAGGACACCCGAGCGGCCGTGCGCGACTTCTTGCAGCGGCGCAAGGTGTGCGACGCCGTGACAGGGCAAATGAAGGTGACCGAGAAAAACGTCACCGTTCAGGCTTTGTATCAACAGCCCATGATTTTTGACCACGAGGCGGGCTTGTTCGACAATTTGCCCGACTGACGGGCCGGTCGGGCCGTCAGCCCGACTTTCTTGCTTGTTTGGGCGGCCTTGGCCGCCAGGGGGCGCCCGTCGGCCTCCGCTCGCCCTAGTTGCCTTCGGCGTCGCTTGCGCCGCCTCGCGGGCGCGTCGGAGCGCGCGGCGAGGCGAGGGCTTGGCCCGATCGTTTTTTGCCCGATCCTCGGCTGAATCCGGGATCGCGTTTGCGCCCCGATGCGGGGGCTTCTGGTTAGGATTGCCCATGTACGATTTTGTCAGCATGATCAACGGCGGTTGCTTCGATCGGCCGCCGCGCTCCGAGTTGACCATACCGATGGTCATCGAGCAAAGCGGTCGGGGCGAAAGGGCGTACGATCTGTTTTCCCGTTTGCTCAAGGAGCGCATCGTCTTCGTCGACGGCCCCATTTCGGACGCCTTGGCCAATCTGACCGTCGCCAAGCTGCTGTATTTGGAAAGCGAGAACCCCGAGAAGGATATCCACATGTACATCAACTCCCCGGGCGGCAACGTCAGCTCGGGTTTGGCGATGTACGACACCATGCAGCTGGTGCGGCCCAATGTCGTGACCACCTGCATGGGCATGGCGGCTTCGATGGCGGCCGTGCTGCTGTGCGCGGGGGCAGACGGCAAGCGCATGTCTTTGCCCAACAGCACCATCATGATCCATCAGCCTTTGATCAGCGGCGGGATCGGCGGGCAAGCGACCGACGTCGAGATTCACGCCAAAGAGCTGATCAAGACCAAGCGCCTGCTGAACCAAATCTTGGCCAAGCATTGCAAAAAGGACATCGAAACCGTCACGCAGGACACGGAGCGCGACCGCTTCTTGACGGCCGATGAGGCCAAAGAATACGGTCTGATCGACACGGTGATTTCCGGGCGGGGCATCGTCGAAGGCGACAAGGGGAAATCGGGGAAATAAGACGTTTGGGCCCGGGGTTTGCGCCCAGGACGGGCCGCTTGGGGAATAAGGGCTCATCCTGCGGCCCTCGGCGCCCCCATGGGCGCTCGCCGCTTGCCGCCCGGCTTCGGGTCTTTTTTCCCTTGGGCTCTTGTTCCATTCGCCTTCCATTCCTTATATCCGTTTTTCATTTTAATTTTGTCTGCCCTTCACCCCCGCGTTTCCATTCGCCCGCTTTTGCCCGCTTCGGCGAACTTCCGTTCCGGCCTGCGGGCCGCGGCAAAGGGGTTTCGACGGCGCCGCCGCGGGTTCGGGGCGCCCGGCTTTCATTGGGCGGCTTGGCCGCTTTCCTTATTTCCCCGCGCCGAGCCCGCCGCGCCGGATTCTTCACTTGACTTTTCTTGTCTTTTGCCCTTGCCTAAGCGGCGCGGCGTCAAAGCGATTCGATTCAATATGAGCGAGCAAAACGAACAACTGAAGAAATGCAGCTTTTGCGGCAAGCTAAGGCCCGCATCCGACTGCGTGATGGGCGCGTCCGATTTGGGCGGGCCCCCCGCGCTGATTTGCTTGGAATGCGTGGAAAACTGCATCGCGTGGTATGAGGCCAAAAAAGAGGCGGGGGAGAGCTGGGAGAGCGATGAGGGCGACGCCGAGGTCGACGCCATGGAGGAGTTGCCCTCCCCCAGCGCGATCGTCGCGCAGCTCGACCAATACGTGATCGGGCAAACCCGGGCCAAAAAGACTTTGGCCGTCGCCGTTTACAACCATTACAAGCGTCTGATCAACCGCGATTTGCTCAAAGAGGGCAAAAACGGCGGCGAGGAAGCGGTCGAGGTTCAAAAAAGCAATATTCTTTTGGTCGGCCCCACGGGATCCGGCAAAACGCTGCTTTGCCAAACCTTGGCCCGCGAGCTGAAGGTGCCGTTTGTCATCGCCGACGCGACGACGCTGACCGAGGCGGGTTATGTCGGCGAGGACGTGGAGCAGATTCTGGCCAAGCTGCTCAACAACGCCGACGGCGACGTCGCCTTGGCCGAGCGCGGTATCGTCTACATCGACGAAATCGACAAGAT
>CAJPTP010000104.1 GCA_905373555.1 uncultured Francisella sp.
GCTGCAGGCGGCAAGGGCGCCAAAAGCGATGGCGGCGTAGGCAAGCATCTTGAGCTTCATAATATTCGACTTTCTCCGTGGTTTGGATTTCAGGCCCCCGCGCGGCGCGCGCGGAGGCGATTGGAATGGTCAACATCGGCGTTGACGCGATCAGGTTGAATGTGATCTGCGCCGGACGCGAATTGTAGCAAACAAATTTTCAAAATCAATTGAGCCGCGCTTCGAGAGCCGGCGCAAAAGCCCCGCGCGGCTCGCCCGGGCTGAAACGGAAACGCGCCGAAGGCGGCGGCGCGTTCAACTGCGATTTTGGCTTCGGCTTCGCTCGGCCCGACCCTCGGCGTTCGCCCGGCGCCCGCCCGCGCCGCTGTTTTCTTGGGCGCGGCTTAGGCGAACGCGGGCTTGACAGTCTCAAGCCATTTGTTCAGACGCTCGTCGTTCTTGGCGTCGCCGTCGCCGTCGTCCAAGCACAGCCCGATCATCTTGTCGCCCTTTTGGGCGCGGCTGAATTCGAACTTGTAGTCGGAGGCGGGGCTGTCGCCGACGAGGCGGACGGAATCGCCGAGCTTCAGGGCGAAATCCTGCAGGCCCGAGCAGAAGCTGTCGGCGTGGCGCTCTTGGGAGCCCACGCCGACCAAGGCGATCTTTTTGCCTTTGAGGTCGACTTTGGCGTTGAAGAATTTGATCTTGCCGCCCCAGTCCGGAACGGGTGCGCCCCAGCCGCGGAACGAGGTCACGAACACGAGGTTGTCGTAGCCCGACATCGTCTCAAGCTCGCTGTCGCCGACGTTGTAAAGATCGCAATCGAGCAAGTCGGCGATTTTCTCGGCAAACTTTTGGGAGGTGCCGCTTTCCGTGGCGAAGTACACTGCAGTTTTTGACATAGGTTTCCACTCCTGGCGCGGCAAGAAAGCGCCCGCGCGAGTTTGTTGGGCCGGTCGCTTCGGCGGCCTGCGGGCCAAGCCGCGCCCCCAAGCGCTTTTCATGCCCTAATTGGGGGGCGCGGATCAGATTTAAAGCGCACGAAAGCGCGCGGCGCAAAAAAAAAAAAATAGGGAACACGGCGCGACGCGCGGCCTCACCACCACCAAAACATGAAGCCCCAGGCGCAATCGATCGCGGCCAAGGACAGGGCGAAAAACAGCCAAGCCGCCGCGCGCCGCAGGCGCGGCACGCCCCAAAACGACAGAATCGCCCAGCCCAGATGCGCGCTGTGGGCGGTCGCGACGATCAGGCACACGAGCCGAAGCCCGTTGGCCCACTGCGTGGGGTAAAGGTCGTGCTTGAGCAGGTTGACGGTCGTGGCCGACAATCCCAGAAAAACGCCCATCCCGGCCAAGGGGATCAGCGCCCACGCCAAGCGATAGACGTTTTCGCGCGAGAGCCTTCCCGCCGCCTTGCACGCCAAAGCCAACGACGAAAAAACCAGAGCGGACATCACGGCCGCCGTGCCCAAAATGTAGGTCAGCACGCACAGCCCGTAGGCCCAATGCATGGAGTCGTTTTGCTCGGGGTAGTTGGTCAACAGCCACCAAGGCGCGTCGGCGCTCAAAGGCCAATAGATGTCGCGCTCGATCAAAAAGCCGTTGACGGCCGCGACCATGCGCAAAAACAGCGGGCTCACGGTCCAATGGAATGCCCCGATCGCGATCCCCAGCAGCCCCGTCACGATCAAAGCGGCTTGCCACTTGTTGGCCTTGCGCTCGGGGTCGACGATTTCCGAATCCGGATGGCGCCAAGCCAATTCAACCGCACCGCGATGGCCCGAGCAGCGGGCGCACATGTGGCAGGAGCTGTTGCCGTTGAGGTTCCTCACCGACAGCATGGGCGGGCATAGGGGCGCGTGCGGCGGCATTTCCCCCCGAGCCTTGGCCTGTTCGCCCGCCGCGTCCCATTGCGCCCTATCCACCTTGAAGTGCATGGGGGCGAGCATCGAAAGCAGCGAGAACACCCCCGACACGGGGCACAGATAACGGCACCAGGCGCGCCGGCCCTTGGCCATCCACCAGCCCACGACCATCGCCGCCGCTGTCGAGCCGCCCAGGATCAGCAAGGCGGGGTAGGGGTATTGGTAGACGCTCACAAGCTGCCCGTAGATCGTGAGGATAGAAAAGGCGACGAAAGGCCAACCGGGCCAGCGCATCCAGCGCGGGATGGGGCGGTTGAGGCCCCGGTTGGATGCCCATTCGCTCAAAAATCCTTCGGGGCACAGCATCCCGCACCACAGCCTGCCGAATAAGACCATCGACACCAGAACGAACGGCCACCAAATCCCCCAAAAGACGAATTCGGCGAACAGGGTGATGTTGTTGAGGATCCGCGCCTCGTTGCCGGGCAGGGGTGCCACGGCGGGCAAAATCAGCAAGGCGGCGTAAATCCCGACGATGCCCCATTGAACGCCCGCGATCACGCCGCGATGGCCGCGCGCCCAGTCCCCGATTTTGGCCAAGACGGAGCGCCGCTCCGTATTCGAGGCGGGATCGGAAACGATGGGGATCACTTTCCCCTTGCCCGAAAATTTGTCCATGCCGGCCTCATAGTCTTGGGAAGACGTCGGAGGCGGCGCAACCCGCCCCCGGATGAAAAAAAAACGAAAGCGCAAGCCGCGCCCAAAGCAAAAGTCGGTCAAACCGACAAAAGCCGCCAACCCGCAAAGCCGCAGAAAGGGACGGCGCGCCGCGCCCTCCGGCTTGGTCCGGATCGGGCTCGGCGCTTGGGCCGGATCGCGCCTCGGCGGTTGACCCGGCGCGCGGCTAAGCCGAGCTCGACTTGTTCGCGAGGTGGGGGGCCGAGCCGCCCGAGTTGAGCCGCTTGCTCAAGCGCCGATTTTGCCAAGCCAGCAGGCTCAAAGCGATCGCCCAATAGATCAGGAAGGCCGCGATCTCCAGCCTCGCGGGGCGCGCGCGGAAGCCGAACATGGTGGCCATCAGCCCGCCGAAGCCCCGGGTGTCGTCGATCCAAGTGCTCAAGTCGTACCAAGAGGTGGTTTTGTTGAGCCACGCCAAAGCGGAGTCCAGCCAAGCCGGGTTGATGCGCGGCGCGAGCGCGGCGAAGGCGTTGTTCAAAGAGGCCATGAACAGGGCGCCGCCCAAAAACAGCAGCAGGATTTCGGTCACGCGGAAAAACCATTTCCACGAGATGAAGCGGCTGCCCGCCTGCAGCGCCCAGAACAAAATCAGCGCTAAGCCCAAGCCGACGGCCAAGCCGACGCCGAAAGACAGGTAGCCCGAGGCCGAGTTGAGCCCCAAAAACGCTCCCGAGAGGAACACCACGGTTTCGGAGCCCTCGCGCGCGACCGCGATCGCGGCCAAGGCGAACACCCCCCACCAGTTTTGGCTTTCGGCGCTGCGCTCCAAGCCGGATTGCAGATTGGATTTCATGCTCCGGCCGTGCTCTTTCATCCACAGAGCCATTTGCACGATCAAAAACGCCGCCGCGAACAGCAAAGAGAACATGAACCAGTTCTGGCCCGCCTCGCCGAAGGCGTCGTTCGCGGCGATCAGCAGGTAGGCCAAAAAGGCCGCCAAGCCGAAACCCGCCCCGACGCCGCCCCAAAGGTAGCCTTTGCCCCGCTGGGCCAAAGGGTTGGAGTTGAGCCACGAGTAGAGGATGCCCACCACAAGCAGCGCCTCGACGCTCTCGCGGCAGGTGACGAACGCCACCTGGCCGACCAATCCGCTGTCCATGCTACTTTCCTCCTCGGCTTTGCTGAAATCGCCCGAAGTGATTTTTTACGCCCGGGCTGCGCGGGCCGCCTTGGCCTTGGCCAACTCATCCTCGATCGCGGCTTTGGCTTGGGGATCCATCATCGGCGGCTCGCCCGCGTTGGCCTTGGCCACGATGTAACCGGGAAAGCCGTTGTTGAAGTCGTCGAAAAAGTCGTACTTGCCCTCGTTTTGGGGCATCACGACCATGCGCGTCTCGCCGTCGAGGTAAAGCACTTTCTCTTGCCGCAGGGACACGCTTTCAAATTCGGCGGGCTTGGTGCCCTTGTTGTAAATGCGGATTCGAAACTTCATGTCGGTGGGCACGACCAGCACGCGCGGCTCCATATGCCCGTCGTTGAGCGCGATGATGTAAGTGGGCAAATCGCCCTCGTTGCGCTCGAAAATCGGCGAAAGCTGCGCCGTCGCGATATCCACCTCGGGAAAAGCGCCTTCGGCTCTGTTCGCCTCTTTGGGCTTGGCGCCCATCAGCTCGGCTTGCGAGTCGGATGCGGACTCGGCCCCTGCCTTGGGGGCCTCCGCGTTTTGACCCGAGTTTTTCGGAGTCTGCGGCGTTTCCGAGCAGGCGCCCAAGATCAAAGCGAGGGCCGCCCAGGCGGCGAGCGCAGGGGATAGGTTTCTCATATGTTTTTTTCCTCAAGGTCGCCCGTTGCGTCGGCTCTTGACCCGGCCCAAGGTTGGGGAGGGATCGGCGCAAACGCGAACGCGATTGGTTTTTATTTAGGCGGAATTCTATGCCCGAGCCTTTCGATTCCAAGCGCAAGGCGCGGGCTTTTTTTTTGGGCCGCGCTTTTCCCCAAGCCCGAGGCGGGGCCGCGCAACGAGGGGCCGGCCGGTTTTGCCGGCGCGAGCCGAGCATCGCAACAGCTTGGAAAAAAAAGATTGGCCGGAATCGTTTCAGAACATCACGGCGAGGCGGGAAGCGCGCGGAAGCTTGGGAAACCGCAGCCCGATTCGCGGGGTTTGCCGCGCCGCCGGCCCGGGCGCGCGATTCGCGCGCCGCGCGCCTTTCGAGGTCGTTTTTTCTTGCGCGAAGCGCAGCCAAAGGAGCGGATTCGCAGGCTTCATGCATGCGGCGCGGTCTTGGCGCGACGGCGCCGCCCGCATGGGGCTTGGCCCGGAAACGCCTCAAAACGCGGGCCCGAATCGGCTCTTTTGGCTCTGCTTGGTTGTGAGCGGCTCTTTCAGATCTTCTTTTTCGAGCTTTCCGTCTTTCTCTTTCTTGCTCCGGTTTTTCTTCTTTTCTCTTTTC
>CAJPTP010000105.1 GCA_905373555.1 uncultured Francisella sp.
CTTTTTTTCTTTCTTCTTCTTGTTATTGCCCTCCGCTCTTGAGCGCGGAGGCGCGGCGCCTAGATGTACTGCACGTCCAAAATCTCGAAGGTGCGGGTGCCGCCCGGGGCGTTCATCTCGGCCTCGTCGCCGACTTCCTTGCCGATCAGGGATTTGGCAAGCGGCGATTTGAAGGAGATCTTGCCGTGGTCGGTGTCGGATTCGTATTCGCCCACGATTTGGTAGGTCGTCTTTTCGCCCGAGTCGCAATCCTCGAACGTGACGGTGGCGCCGAACACGACCCGGCCGTCTTGTTTGAGCGCCCGGGGGTTGATGATCTGCGCGTTGGCGAGTTTGCCCTCGTAATCGGCGATGCGGGCTTCGACAAACGCCTGCTTCTCCTTGGCGGCGTCGTATTCGGCGTTTTCCGACAAATCCCCGTGGGAACGAGCCTCGGCGATGGCTTCGATGACTTCGGGCCGCACGACGCTTTTCAAATGCTCCAGTTCTTTTCTGAGCTTTTCGGCGCCCGCCGAGGTGAGTGGTATTCGTTCCATGGCTTGCAGTCTCCTCGGCCGCCTTGAGCCCGGCGGGGCTCGGCGGCCGTTTGCCCGTTGGGCGGGCGAAGGGAAATAGCCGCCAAGCGGCCCCCTCCCGGGCGAATTCTCGCCTTTCGTTGAACAATAAAAAGGGCGCCGCAAGCGGCGGCGCCGGACGCGCGGGCTTGGCGCGCCCCTTGGCTCCGACACCTTGCCCCATAAAACAAAAACCACAGCGTGCGCCGTGGTTGCGGTCTTGCTTGGCCGATTGGCCATGGCGGCCATTATATATGTTTTTAAATCTTTTTGGGAATCTTAATGGCTGAGGCGCCCAAAGGCATGGTTTCGGTTTTGCCTCTTTGCTTGGGCCGCGCAAGGCGGGGCGGCCAAGGCGCGGAGAGGAAAGGGAGAGGGCGGATAGGAAAGGGATAGGAAAAAGGAGAGGAAAAGGAGAGGAAGGGGAAAAAATAATGAAGGAATGGTTGGGAGGAGAGTCGTCAGCGACGAATTTGTTGGGTTTTTGGCGGGGAAAGGGAGCGGGGGGGTGCAAATGCCCGCCCCCGGACCCGACCTTTGCGCCGCGCAATTTCATTGTTTGTATAATCCGCTTGCCGTCGCCGCCCCGCCGCGCTTGCGCGCCGGCGGGTTGCCGCCGAAGCCTAGGGCTTGGCGCGGGGGTTCCCGCGTTCGGCGATTCCCGGGCGCCGTGAGGCGCCCTTTGTCTCCCTTTTTTCCGCATGCGGCTTGGATCGCCGCTTTGATGAAGGAAAAACCGCAGATGAAACGATTTATGTCTTTGGCCGTCGCCGCGGTGCTGTTGCTGTGCTCGTGCTCGGGCGGCGGGCAGGCCGGACAGGCCGGACAGGCCGCGGGCGGCGCCCCCGAGCCCAACTCCGCCTCCCCCGCTTCGGCGGCCTCGAACGACGTTCAGGGCGCCGACGGCGACGCCGCGGAGGGAGGAGATTCCGCCGATTCCGCGATCCACAGCGTGAAAAGCGACTCCAAGCTCAACATTTACATTTGGTCCGATTACGTCGACCCCAAAACCGTCGAGGAATTCTCCAAGGCCAACAACATCGAGATTCGCTACGACAACTACGACTCCAACGAGACTTTGGAGGCCAAGGTGTTGACGGGCAAATCGGGCTACGACTTGGCGGGCCCGGGCGGGGCCAACTTGGCGCGGCAAATCAAGGCCGGCGCCTATCAAAAAATCGACAAGTCCAAGCTCAAAAATTACGGCAACATCAGCCCCTACATGCTCAAGCTGCTCGACGCGATCGACCCCGGCAACGAGTACGCCGTGCCCTATTTCTTGGGCACCAACACCGTCGGCGTCAACCGCGAGGCCGTTGAGAAGGCTTTGGGCGGGCCATTGCCCGAGAACATTTGGGACTTGGTCTTCAACCCGCAGTACACCTCCAAGCTGAAGTCTTGCGGCATCAGTTACCTCGACAGCCCATCCGAGGTCTTCCCCGTCGCGCTGCATTACTTGGGCCTGCCGTCCGATTCGAGCAAACCCGAGGATCTGCAGCAAGCCTTCGAGATGATGAAAAAGGTGCGCCCCGACATCAAGCGCTTCAGCTCCTCGGGCTACATCAACGATTTGGCGCGCGGCGATCTGTGCGTCGCGATCGGCTACAACGGCGACATCGGCATCGGCGCCCAGCGCGCGGTCGAGGCCAAGGCCCCCTTCACGATCGAGGCTCTGGCCGCCAAAGACGGCTTGGCCGTTTGGGTCGACAACTGGGCGATCCCGGCCGGGGCGGAAAACGTCGACAACGCGCTGAAGTACATCGACTGGACGCTGGATCCGAAGATCGCCGCCCGCAACGCCGAGGCCGTGACCTACTATCCGGGCAGCGCCGCGGCCGTGCCCTTGCTGCCCAAGGAGTTGGCGCAGAACCGCGCTTACATCCCCACCGAGGATGATCTGGCCAAGAGCTTCATCATCAAGCCTTTTGATCCGGCCGGGGTTCGGCGCACCGTGCGTCTGTGGCAAACGTTGAAGTCGCAAAAGTAGCCTTTCGGCCGCCCGCCTCTTCGGGCGGTCGAATCCGTTTGACGCGGCGGCCCTCAAGGCCGGCCGCGTTTTTTTATGCCAAACGGATTTTTGCCAACCATCTGCCGCCTTATTTGGCCTGTCGATCCGATTCCGACGCGGCGTCGCGGCCAAGCGCGGGCGGAGGGTTCGCCCAGCCGACGCGAAGCAAGCGGTCGGCGCAAACGCGGGAACAAACGAGCCTGCGCGCGCCGCCCGGGCAAACGAGCCTGCGAAGTGCCCGCAAAGAATCAAGCTCCTTCGGATTGGGGCGGGGATTCGGCCCCGGATGGCGCGTTGGATCGACCCCATGGTGAATCCGGTTGGCGCGCCCGGATCCGCGCTTTGCTTCGACGCGGCGGGGAAGAAGAAAGAAATGGCGCAGAAACGTGGAAAAGGCGGCTAAGCGACTTTGTCGGTTCCGCCGCGGGGCCGAGCGAGCGAAGGGGCGAGGTGGGGGCGGGCGAGAAGAGTCGAGAAAAAAAAGGAGAGAAAAAATACGGTGGGCCGGATGGGGCGAAGAGGAAAAAAAACGGAAGACCAAGTCCGGCGCTTTGCGGCGCCCGGGGACAAAAAAAGAAGCCATCTGGCTTCTTTTTTTTTCTGCGTTTTGCGTCGGCGCCCCGGGGCGCTTGAACCCGGCAAAGGGGGTCAATCTTGCCTGATCGCGTCAGAACGCTTGGCGGGTCGTCCCGGGCGTGCTTTCGGAGACTTCGCCCGTTCCGTAGACGTCGACCAGCCAATCCGGAACGTTCTCGGCGGGCATGTCGATGTCGGACAGCTCCATCCCCGCGTTCGCCACGATGTCGCCCACGCGCACGTCGATGCCTTTGGAGCCGAACAGCAGGCCGTGGGAGACGTTCTCGCCGACTTCGTACAGGATCAAGTTGCTGACCTTGGTGACGGGGAACATCAGCTTGGTGGCGGTGGGCTCGCCGTTTTTGCGGCGGTAAATGTGGGTCGGGTCCTTCTCCCTATACACCGAAAGCAGCGTGCCTTTGTCCAAGCCGTGGCGCTTGCCGCGATTGATGGCGATCGTTCTCAAATCCGTGGAGAAGCTCAGCTCTTCCAAGGTGTTCGCGACTTTGCCGCGGACGGTGACCAAAGGCTCGTGCGCCTCGAAGTTCATCCGCTCGTAGGTGTTTTCGGGCTGATACAGCAATTTGTCGCCCAAGGAGATATTCCCCACCATTTTGGTGATTTCCAAAGCGCGCGCGACCTTGGCGGGCGTCTTGAGCAAGGGGCGAAGGCGCGCGAAGCGCTCATCCGCGGGCAGGTAGGCGCGCTCCTCCGCCGACATGTTGGTGCGGTCAACGTATTGGCCGCTGCGCGGCTCCTTGGTTTTCGCCTCGCCCACGAACACGATCTCTTTGCCCAAAGACTTCTTGGTGTCGGGATCCAGCACGTCGCCTTTGACCGTGTAGATCAGGTAGCGGCCGGTGTGCTCCAGCTCGCCCGTGTAGATGACGTCGCCAGGGGTGAACAAGATGCGCGATTCGGGGCCCGCGATGATGGAGGGATCTTTGTCGATCTCCTCTTTTTCCATGACCTTGGGGTAGGACATGAAATTGCGGATAAAGCGCATCGGGAACAGCGGAATGTTGTAGCCCTCGGTGACTTCGGTCATCCCAGGGCTCAGCTTCACGTAGGTCTGCGTGTCGCCGCCCGCGACCGTCAGCGACGGTTTGCCGCCCGTGCGCCGAAGCAGCAGCACGGCGCCGCGGGGCAGGACGGTGTGGGGGTTGTGAACGGCTTTGGGCATGCCCTTGCGGCCGTTGGCGAGCAGCGTTTTGAATTGGGCGGGATCCTCGACGTATTTTGTCGCCACCTCGATCACGCTGTCATCCATGCCGATTTTGTACGAATCCGGCGCATCGGGTTTGAGTTGAACCATCCCTTCGGCGAAGGCTGCGGCGGAAGACATGGCCAAGCCAGCGGCGCAAATCAAGGTGAGAACACTGTTTCGCATTTCGCTTTCCCTTAACTGTTGCGACAATCCTGCATTCTGCGGCGCGACAAGAGCCGCCGGGCTGAGGGAGCGCCGGTCGCGCCGCCCCCAATGATAAAGCATTTCCCTTTTTTCGGTTTGTTTTTGGCCGCGCGGCCGCCCAACAATTCGCTTGGGCGCGACATTCCCCCGCCCTTGCGCCCGCCGCTGCGCTGGCGCGGCCCGGGCGCGGCCCTTTTGGCGGCCCAACGATTTCGTCCGCCGATTTGAAGGAAAGGCATGAACAAGGGCTAAATATTAACCGCTATTCCCCCCAAGGCCGGAAAAGCGGGCTTTTTTTTGCCCTTTTCGTCGCGCGGCCAAAAACAAACCGAAAAAAGGGAAATGCTTTATCATTGGGG
>CAJPTP010000106.1 GCA_905373555.1 uncultured Francisella sp.
CGTTTGGTCGCGCCGCAGATCAAGCAGGATGGCAAGTGGATCGAGGTCAATTGGGAAACCGCCTTGAGCTACGTCGCCAAGGGGCTCAAAGGCGTCAAAGAGGAGCACGGGGCGGGCGCGATCGGCTTCGTCGCGAACCCGGGCTGCACCGTCGAGGAGCTGTTTTTGGCGCAAAAGATCGCCGGGCGCTTGGGCGTGGGCGCGATCGACTGCCACCTGCGCGAGATCGACCGCCGCCCAATCAGCTACCGCAGCGGCGCGAGGTGGCTGGGGGTTCCCGTCGCCTCCTTGGAAAAGAAGAAGGCGATTTTCGTGATCGGCGCAAACCTGCGCCAAGAGCAGCCGCTTCTGGCGGCCCGCATTCGCCGGGCGGCCCAAACGGGCTGCAAGGCGATGACCCTGGGCGCGGGCGCCGAGGATCTGCGCATGCCGACCTACGCCCAGATGGCGGTTCACCCCGCCCTGTGGGCCGAGGAGCTCAAGAAGATCGGCGCCGAGGTCGACGCCGCGCTCAAGGCCAAGAAAACGCTGGACGAGCTGGACCGCGAAAACGCCCAAGCCGAGGCCGTGAAGGCCAAAGCCGAGGGGCGCGAGCCCGTCGAGTTCGTCGCGAAGCCGCGGGCCTTGAGGCTGGCCCAGGAACTCGCGGGCCCCAAGAAGATCGCCGAGGCGTTGGCCAATTTCGACCCCAAGGATGTCTTGGTGCTGCTCGGCGCCGAGGCGCTGAACCACGCCGACGCCTACGCGGTGTACAGCGAGGCGCAGGCCGTCGCGGCGGAGCTGGGCTGCGGCTTCGGCGTTTTGCCGCAAGGCTGCAACATGGTCGGCGCCGAGATCCTGCGCTTTGAGCCGACGGGCGCCGACGGCACGATCGACGCGATGATCGACAAGCCGCGCAAGGCGGTGATGCTGCTCAACGTCGAGCCGACGGCGGACATGGCGCGCGGCGCCGAGTTTTCCAAGGCGCTGGACGCGGCCGAGACGGTCGCGGCGTTCAGCGTCTTCGACAGCCCCGAGCTGCGCGAGAAGGCCGACGCGCTGCTGCCGATTTCGCCCTTCACCGAAACCAGGGGCACCTACGTCAACCTCGAGGGCAAGGCGCAAAGCTTCTTCGCCGCCGTCGAGTGCTTGGGCGAAAGCAAGCCGCTGTGGAAGCAGCTGCGGGTGTTGGGCAATATGCTCGGGCTCGACGGCTTCGAGTACCAAACGACAGACGAAGTGTTGGCCGAGGCGCGCGGGCTGCATCCCAACAAGGGCGGCGCGAGCAAGCTTTTGGACAACAAGATCACGGCGGGCGCGGCCGCATCCGGCGCCGCCCCCGCGCCCGGCGCCGACGGCAAGGCCGGCTTGACGCGCGCGGGCGGGGTCGGGATGTATTACGGCGACGCCTTGGTTCGGCGCGCGGGCGCCTTGCAGCAAACGGTGTGGGCCAAAAACGCCGTCGCCTTGCTGCATCCGCAGACCCTAAGCGACTGGGGGCTGAAAGACGGGGGCAGGGCCGAGTTTTCGGATGAATTCGGCGGCAAGGCCGAGGTCGCCGTCCGGGCCGACGCCTCCGTCGCCCAAAACGTGGTTTACCTGCCGCAACTGGAGAGCACGCGCAACCTGGGCTCGATGATGCGCGCCGTCAAAGCGATCGGAGTGGAATGATGGATGAGTGGTTTCAGGGGCTGCTCGGCATGGAGCTGGGGCTGGTAGTCTCCATTTTGGTGAAGATCGTCATCGTCCTGGTGCCGCTGATTCTCACCGTTGCGTACCTCACGTACTTCGAGCGCAAGGTGATCGGCTACATGCAGCTGCGCGTGGGGCCCAACGTCACGGGCCCGTGGGGCTTGATCCAGCCGTTCGCGGACGTGTTCAAGCTGCTGCTCAAGGAAGTGATCGTTCCGGACAACGCGAACAAGTGGATGTACTTCTTGGCGCCCGTGATGGTGCTCATGCCGTCTTTCGCGGTGTGGGCGGTGATCCCGGTGAGCGAAGAGTGGGTCATGTCCAACGTCAACACGGGCGTGCTGTTCGTCTTGGCCATCGCGGCGATGGGCGTGTACGGCTTGGTCGTCGGCGGCTGGTCGTCCAACTCCAAGTACGCCTTCTTGGGCGGCATGCGCTCGGCCGCGCAGATCATCTCCTATGAGCTCGCGATGGGCTTTTCCATCTTGGGCGTGGTGATGGTCTCGGGCAGCCTGCGCTTCGACGACATCGTGGCGTCGCAGGCCGCGGGGTTGGCCGGCGGCTCGATTTTCTCGTGGAACTGGCTCGCGCTGTTCCCCTTGTTCGTGATCTACTCGATTTCCGGCGTGGCCGAGACCAACCGCGCCCCGTTCGACGTGTCCGAGGGCGAATCCGAAATCGTCGCGGGCTTCCACGTCGAGTACTCGGGCTTCGTGTTCGCGCTGTTCTTCTTGGCCGAGTACATCAACATGATCGTGGTGTCCGCCCTGATTTCCCTGCTGTTTTTGGGCGGCTGGCTGTCTCCCTTCCCCGCCTCGTGGGGCTGGATCGGGCAAGGCTCGGCGGTTTGGATGTTCCTCAAGATGGCATTCGTGCTGTTTTGGTACTTCTGGCTTCGATCCACCTTCCCGCGCTTCCGCTACGACCAGATCATGCGTTTGGGCTGGAAGGTGTTCATCCCCGTGACGATGGTGGCCATTCTTGCGCTTGCCGCATGGATGGCGTCGCCGCTATCTTTGTGGAAGTGAGGCAAATATGAGACGGCGCAACCGCAGTTTGGGAAAGATTTTCCTCTTGGGCGAGCTGCTCAAAGGCATGGCCTTGACGCTGAAGATTTACTTCGCGCCCAAGCTGACGTTGATGATTCCCGAGGAGGAGGTGCCGAAGTCCCCGCGCTTTCGCGGGCTGCATGCGCAGCGGCGCTACCCCAACGGCGAGGAGCGGTGCATCGCCTGCAAGCTGTGCGAGGCGATCTGCCCCGCCATGGCCATCAGCATCGATTCCGAGCAGCGCGAGGATGGGTCGCGGCGCACGACGCGTTACGACATCGATCTCACCAAGTGCATCTTTTGCGGCTTTTGCGAGGAGGCATGCCCGACCGACGCCATCGTCGAGACGGACATCCTGCGCTACCACGGCGAGAAGATCGGGGATCTGTACATGACCAAGGACATCTTGCTCGCGATCGGCGACCGCTACGAACAGCGCATCGCCGAGTGCAAGAAACTCGACGCCCCTTATCGTTGAAGCGAGGCCAAGGATGACACAGGCGATACTTTTTTACATTTTCGCGGCGCTGCTTCTGCTCACCGCGGGCAAGTGCGTCACGAGCCAAAACCCGATGGAAGCGGCGCTTTGGCTGGTCGCGAGCTTTTGGGTCAGCGCCTGCGAGTGGATGCTCATGCAGGCCGAGTTTTTGAGCGTCATCCTGGTGATGATCTACATCGGCGCCGTGATGGTGCTGGTGCTGTTTGTCATCATGATGCTCAACATCAGCGTCGAGGAGCTCAAGCGGGGCTTTTGGCGCAATTTGCCGCTGTCGCTGTCCATCGGCGTTTTGATGACCGCGTCGCTCGTGCTGGTGCTGCTCAACGGCGAGACGAACTTGGCCGATTTCGGGCGGCTCGCGCCCATCGGGCCGGAGCGCGACACGGTGCGCGAGTTTGGCGAGGTGATGTACACCCAATACCTCATGCCCTTCGAGCTTGCCGCGGCGCTGCTGGTGCTGGGCATGGTCTCGGCCATCGCTTTGGTGCATCGGCGCAACGAGAACCCGAAATACATTCAGCCGTCCGAGCAGGTTGAGGTGAATCCCGCTGACCGCTGCCGGATCGTCGAGATGCGCTCCGAGACGGAAAAGCCCGCCGACGAGCGCGCCCCCGCCGCTGATGCGGCCCAAGGCGGCCTTCAAGCGAAGGGAGAGGGCAAATGATGACGTTGGGCATTGCGCACTACTTGACGCTTTCCTCGATCTTGTTCGGCATCGCGGTGATGGGCGTGTACATGAACCGCAAAAACCTGCTGGTTTTGCTGATGTCCATCGAGCTTTTGCTGTTGTCCGTGAACTTCAACTTCATCGCGTTTTCGCAATGGTTGGGCGACTTGGGCGGGCAGATCTTCGTGTTCTTCATCCTCACGGTCGCCGCGGCGGAGACGTCGATCGGCCTGGCCATCATTGTCGTGGTCTTCCGCAACCGGCGCAGCATCAACGTGCGGGATCTGAACAGCCTGAAAGGATAACGGTCGGACAATGGACAATCTGCAACTGTTTTACGTCATCGCATTCGCGCCGCTCGTTGGGTCCTTGATCGCGGGTCTGTTCGGCGCGGGCTGGCTGGGCGGCTGGGTCAGCCGCCGGGCGGCCGACGCGGTGACCATACTGGGCGTGGCGATCTCCTTTGCGTGCTCTTTGGCGGTGTTTTGGGATTACGCCTTCGGCGGCGCGCAGCCCGTCAACGTGGACGTCTACACGTGGCTCACGATCGGCGGCATGGACGTGTCCGTGGGCTTCATGATCGACAGCCTCGCGGCCATGATGATGGTGGTCGTGACGTTCGTCTCGCTCATGGTGCATGTCTACAGCATCGGCTACATGGAGCATGACGAGGGCTATCAGCGCTTTTTCAGCTACATCTCGCTGTTCACGTTTTCGATGCTGATGCTGCTGATGAGCAACAACTTCGCCCAGCTGTTCTTCGGCTGGGAGGCCGTGGGCTTGGTGTCCTACCTGCTGATCGGCTTTTACTACAAGCGGCCCAGCGCCATTCACGCGAACCTCAAGGCGTTCTTGCTCAACCGCGTGGGCGACATGGGCTTTGTGCTGGGCATCGGCGTGATCGTGGCGTATTTCGGCGGCTCGCTGAATTACGCCGACGTGTTCGGCAACGCCCCGTTCGTCAAGGACGTCGCCGTCGAGG
>CAJPTP010000107.1 GCA_905373555.1 uncultured Francisella sp.
CACCTTTCCCGCGCGCCCAAACGGGCCGCAACGCGGGCAGCGCAACCAATCAACGCAACTTCATCAACGCAACGCGGGCAAAACGCGAAGCCCAAGACAGCCGCGTCGCCAAGCGACGCGCGCAAAACGGAGCGGAAGCGGAACTGCGGCATGCCCAAAAGCGCGGGCCCAATGCGCCCGGCGCGCACCGCCTGCGCCGAGGCTTAGGCAAGAATGGGTGGGGTTGTCCGGTGGCCCCCGGATCGTCGGGTTGCGGGACAGCCCCGACGGGGCCTCCCGGGGTGGGAAGGCGCCGAGTTTTCCCCGGCGCCAAAATCAAGAGCGCGCGCCGAGGAAAAAAAGCCCTAAGCTCTCTTTCCATGGCGCGCGGCCATGAGGCGCGGCGCGCAAGGCGCCGCGCCCCGACGGGCGCGCAGCCCGTCGAAATGCGAGGTCTCGCCGTTACTTGATCTCGGCTTTGGCGCCCGCTTCGGTCAACTGCTTGGCGATCGCCTCGGCGTCGGCCTTGGCGACGCCCTCCTTCACCGCCTTGGGGGCGCTTTCGACCAAATCCTTGGCCTCTTTCAAGCCCAAGCCCGTGACGGCGCGAACGACCTTGATCACGGCGACCTTGTTGGCGCCGATCTCGGCCAAGACCACGTCGAACTCGGTCTTTTCCTCGGCGGCGGGGGCGCCTGCGCCCGCAGGGCCGGCAACGGCCAGAGCCGCTGCGGACACGCCAAACTTCTCCTCAAAGGCCTTGACCAAGTCATTGAGTTCCAAAACGGTCATGTTCGCGACCGCGTCCAAAATTTCGTCTTTGGAGATAGCCATAGTTCTTCACTCCGCGCTGATGCGCGCCGACGCCCTCGCGCTGTTTGGTTAAGCGCGCAGGGCATGTTCGTAAACAAATCCCCGAGGGGATCCCCACCCGCAGTCCGCAAAAATCAAGCGGCCGGCTGTTGTTCGCCCTCCGCGGCCTTTTTCTCGGCCAAAGCGGCCAAGGCGCGGGCGAAGCCGGATACGGGAGCTTGCATGACGCCCAACAGCTTGGCGATGAGCTCGTCGTGAGACGGGATCTTGGCGAGCTCGGCGATGGCCGATTCGTCGAGAATCTTGCCGTCGTAGAAACCGCCTTTGATCACCAAAGTTGGGTTGGTCTTGTTGAAATCGTGAACGACCTTGGGAGCCGCGACGGGATCGTCGCTGAACGCGTAGATCAGCTGACCCGTCATTTTGTCCTTCAAAGCCTCAAAAGGAGTGCCCTCGACGGCGCGCTTGGCCAAGGTGTTGCGAATCACGTGCAGATACACGTTGTTCGCCCTGGCGGCCCGGCGCATTTGCGACAGGCTCTCCACGCTGATGCCGCCGTATTCGGCGATCACCAAGCTTTGGGAGCTTTTGATGGACTCTTTCACGCCTTCGACAATGGCCTTTTTCGCATCGATCTTGATTGCCAAAACAGACCTCCGATCATCGAATGGAAAGCAGTTTAAAAATGAACAGCGCGGTCCCTAAGTTTTCGGGCGGGCTTGCGCCCGCAAGAGAAGCTTTCGGCACCGTCTGCGCAGGAATCTTGGGCGCGGGCGGGAAACCGTCTCGCGCGACCTGCGGTCTTGGACGCGCGGGTTGCCCCGCGTCCGAGCCGGACAAGCCGGCGATCCTCGGGCGAAGGACGCCCGGGAATGGGGGGGCCGAAGCAGGGGCGCCTCGGCCAAAGATTCGGGAAGCGGCGCGCCGGGCGCGCCGTTTCCCGGCATGCCAAAAGCCTCGGATCGGCGCGCAGGCGCGCCAAGCGAGGCCGATTGGCTTTTACGCCGTCCTCTTGAAGGCGGCGGGGTCGATGAGCAAGCCCAAACCCATGGTGCTGGACGCGCTGATCTTCTTGATGTACGTGCCTTTGACCGCTGCGGGCTTGGCCTTGTTCAAGGCGCCGATCAAGGTTTCGAGGTTCTCCGTCAATGCCTCGGGCTCAAAGGACGCCCGGCCGATCGTGCAGCTCACGATGCCCGCTTTGTCGGTCTTGTACTGAACCTGGCCGCCTTTGGCGTCTTTGACCGCCTGCGCGACGTTGGGGGTGACCGTCCCGACCTTGGGGTTGGGCATCAAGCCTCGGGGGCCCAGAACCGAGCCCAATTGTCCCACGACGCGCATGGCGTCGGGCGAGGCGATCACGACGTCGAAGTCCAAACGGCCCTTCTTGATCTCGTCGGCCAGCTCGGCCATGCCCACGACGTCGGCTCCGGCATCCTTGGCGGCCTGGGCGTTGGCGCCTTGCGTGAAGACGCACACGCGCTTGGTCTTGCCGATGCCGCGCGGCATGACCACGGCGCCGCGGATCATCTGATCGGACTTGCGCGGGTCGACGCCCAAGTTGATCGACACGTCGATGGACTCGTCGAACTTGGCGGTCGCGCCCTTCTTGATCGCCGCGAAGGCCTCAGTGGGAACATACAGCTTCGCGAAATCGACGCCCTCGCGGGCGGCCTTCAACCTCTTGCCGATTTTAGCCATCTTATGCGCCCTCCACGTCGACGCCCATCGAGCGGGCGGTGCCGGCGATGATTCTGCACGCCATGTCCAAATCGGAAGCGTTCAGGTCCTTCATCTTCATCTTCGCGATTTCCTCAACCTGGGCGCGCGTGAGCTTGCCCACCTTGACGGTGTGGGGGGTCGCGCTGCCCTTCTGCACGCCCGCGAACTTGGCGACCAAGTAGGACGCCGGCGGCGATTTGAGGACGAAAGTGAAGGATTTGTCGGTGTAAGCGGTGATCACCACGGGAGTGGGCAAGCCGGGCTCCATGCCTTGGGTGGCGGCATTGAACGCCTTGCAAAACTCCATGATGTTCAGGTGCTGCCCCGACAAAGCGGGGCCGACCGGCGGCGAGGGGTTCGCTTTGCCGGCGGGAATTTGCAGCTTGATGTAGCCGCTGATCTTCTTAGCCATGCGCAAGTGCTCCAAACGGGTAAAACGCAGACGCCGGGGCGGCGCCTGCTCCCCCAACAAGAAAAGTTTGCTATGTTAGCGCGACTTTTCAAAAAAACAAAGCAAAAGGCGACCTCGTCGGCGCCCTTCGACGCGGCCGCCCCATTTTTGCCCGCCGGCTGCGCCGCCTTGGCCCATCCGCGCCCGAAGCGACGGTCCTGCCCAAGCGGGCCAAACCGGACAAAGGCGGAAACATCGAAACTAGAGGCGAAAAAAAGCAATCCGCCGAAACGGCCCAAGCCCAAGAAAAGGAGCCAAGAAAAGGGGCGCAAAGAGCCGAAGGGGAAGGAGCCGCAGAGAAAAACGGGGCGGCAACGGCTTCCGCGCGCGGCTCAAGTCGCGCGGGCAAAAGAAAAGACGGCCCGAGAGCCGCCTTTTTGCGCCCTAACCCGCCTTTTCGACTTGGTCGAAATCGACCTCGAGGGGCGTCTCGCGCCCAAAAATCGGCACGGCGATGCGCAGCTTGCTGCGCTCGTAGTTGATTTCCTCGACCACGCCCGTGTAATCGGCGAACGGGCCGGAAACCACCCGAACGCTTTGCCCCGCCATGAACTCGACCTTGGGCTTCGGTTTTTCCGAGGTGGCCTTCATCGAATGGAAGATTTTCTTGACCTCTTCGGGGGAGATCGGCGTGGGCCGATTGCCCGAGCCGCCCAAGAAACCCGTGACCTTCGGCGTGTTCTTGACCAAATACCACGTCTCGTCGTTCATGGCCATGCCCACCAGCACGTAGCCCGGAAAGACCTTGCGCTTGGTGACCACCTTGCGGCCCTCGCGCACATCCATGACTTCCTCCGTGGGCACCATGACCTCGCCGAACAGGTCGCGGCAGGGCGAATGCGCGATGCGGTCGTTGAGGTAGGTCTGCACGGTTTTCTCGAATCCGGAGTAAACGTGCACCACGTACCAATCCATGCCCTCGGGCAGGATGTGGCGCCGAGCCTCGGCCTCTTCCTCGGACAGCCCTTGTTCGCCCTCGGGGGCTTCGGCCCCCTCGGCTGCCAGCGCCGCCGCGTCGGCCGGCCGGCCTTCCTCTCCCAACGGCGAGGCTGCGCCGTTGCTCAGCGATTCGTCTTGACTCATGCTGCCATCCTCTCAGGTTCGTCGCCCGCCTTGAGCGAGGCGAAGCGCGGCGTCACAGAACGCGGAACACCACGCTGTACAGAAACCAATTGGACAGCCAATCCGAGAACCACATATAGCCCGCCAAGATGGACACGAACACAATGACGTAAATCGTCATTTGCGTCGTCGTCTTGCGGTCGGGGGCCACCACCTTGCGCAGCTCCCCGTAGCTGTCGCGAATGTAGCGCAGCAGCCTGCGGCCAAACGAGCACCAAAACAAACAGACGGCGACGGCGGCCGCCGCGGCGGCCGCAGCGACGGCGCCGCGGACGAACTCGTTGAGCCCCGGAACGTTGTAGTACACGCCGAAACCCGCCAGCAAGATCGCGACGGCGAACAGAACCTTGTACTTGTCGTTGCGGTTGTCCCTCTTGGCCTGCTCCTTGTCCTGTATCTTTTTCATGGCGGCGTTTGACGGAGGCTTGACCCCGCCGGACGCCTGCGACCGTCCCGCTTCCTTGACGCTTTTCTTGGACTTGTCTGTCGACATTCGGCTTCTCTTAAAAAGCATAAAAAAGACTAATCAAAATTGATTAGTCCGGGATTTGGCAGGCCAAGAGGGTCTCGAACCCCCAACCTTCGGTTTTGGAGACCGACGCTCTGCCAATTGAGCTATTGGCCTGTCTGCGCCGAAGCGCAAAACTGCTCGCGGATCCCAACCGGGCTTAGGCCGAAGCCTAAGCGCCGAATTAGGCGATGATTTCCGCGACGACGCCCGCGCCGACCGTGTGGCCGCCTTCGCGGATCG
>CAJPTP010000108.1 GCA_905373555.1 uncultured Francisella sp.
CCGTCGTCCCTATCGGCGCGATTGGGCGGCGGGAACAGGTTTGCGGCTGCGCGCGAAATGTTGAATAATCACAATCCTGTGCGCTTTTGGCTGACGTCGCCGGGGCCGAGGCGCTTTTGTCTTTGGGCAAAATCGAATAAAACGAATCGAAATCGAATTGAAAACGAATCAAAGAGCGGCGGGAAGACGCAATCCGCCGCTTGGCCTCGCCGCAGCGCGGGCCGAAGGAAAGATCGCGAATGGCTAAGATTTTGGACGTGTTGCAGTACCCCAACCCCGTTTTGCGCGAGGTGGCCCAACCCATCGAGACCATCGACGACGCCGTGCGCGAAATGTCGCAAGACATGCTCGCGACGATGTACGCCGACGGCGGGATCGGCTTGGCCGCCAACCAAGTGGGGTGGCTCAAGCGCATGGTTGTGATCGACGTGAGCGAGGAGGGCCAAGCCAAGGCGCCTCGGGTGTTCGTCAATCCCGAGATTCTCGAAAAATCGGGCGAAACGGAGAGCTTGGAAGGCTGCCTGTCGATCCCGGGCGTGCAGGAAAAGATCAAGCGCGCCGAGCGGGTGAAGGCGCGCTGGCTCGATTTGGACGGCAAGACCGTCGAAATGGACATGGACGGCGTGCTTGCGATTTGCCTTCAGCATGAGCTGGATCACCTCGACGGCAAGTTGTTCATCGACTATCTCTCCCCCTTCAAGCGCGACCGCGCCGAGAAAGCCATCAAGCGCGCCAAGCTTGAGGCCAAGCGGCGCCAAGAAGAGGCGGGGCAAGGAGGCGTCGAGCCTTAACCCAAGCGCGGGCGCCGCGCCGCCGAGGCCGCTTTCATCCTCGCGCCGCCCGGGCGCCTCTCTCTCTTTGTCTTTTTTGTCGTTTTGCTTTGACGCGCGGCCCGGGGCGGGGCGGCGCGGGGCAACCCGGATCTCCGTCTTCGGATTTCCGGGTTTTTTTTTGCGCGCATCCGCCGCGCCCGGCGACGCGGGCCCTTTGCTTGGGCTTATAGTTTGCCGCCGCGCCTTGGGCGGATCCCAAGGCTTGCGCTTTGCCGCCCGCGCCCCCCAAGCGGGGGGGATGCGAAGCGGTTAAGGCGCGTGTGGCAAAATGGCTCAACGCGCGCCGAGCCGGGGTTTCGGCTAAGCCCCGCAAAACGGCGCGCAAAGAACGCAACGGCGCGGGGCGCCAAGGGAGAACACCGCATGGCCTTGAAGGTCGCTTTTGCCGGCACGCCGCAGTTGGCGGCGCAATCGCTTTCGGCGCTGTTGGGCGCCGAAGGGATCGAGGTGCCGATCGTTTTGACCCGGCCCGACAAGCCTTTCGGCCGCGGCCGCAAGCTGCGCGCCAGCCCCGTCAAGGAAACGGCCTTGGCGGCGGGCGTCGAGGTTTATCAGCCCAAAACGCTCAAAAGCGACGAGGCGCGCGAAAGGCTGGCATCCTTGCGCCCCGATTTCCTCGCGGTCGCGGCCTACGGTCTGATTTTGCCGCCTTGGGCCTTGGCTTGGCCCAAGCGCGCGTGCGTGAACGTGCACGCGTCGCTGCTGCCGCGCTGGCGCGGGGCGGCGCCCGCGCAGCGCGCCGTCGAGGCGGGGGATCCCGTGACGGGCGTGTGTTTGATGATCATGGATGAGGGTTTGGACACGGGCGATGTCATCGCGCGCCGGGAAATGCCCCTGCCTTTCGGCATGACCGGCGGCGAGGCGCTGGACGCTTTGGGCCGCCTGGGCGCGAGCATGCTGCCCGACGCCTTGCTGGGCTTCGACAAGCTCGCCCGCGTCAAGCAGCCGGACGAAGGCGCCCTTTACGCTTCCAAGATCGAGAAATCCGAGGCCAAGATCGATTGGTCGCTCGACGCGTTGGCGGTCGCGCGCAAGGTCTTGGCGTTCGACCCGGCGCCGGGCTGCCACGCCCTGCGCGAGGGCAGGCGCATCAAGCTGTTTGCCCCCAACGCGCTGCCGGGCGCCCCGGGCGCCGCGCCCGGAACCGTTTTGGCGGTCGGCCCCCAAGGCGTCGAGGTTGCCTGCGCGACGGGATCGGTGTTGTTCGGCCAATTGCAGTCCGAGGGCGGCAAGAGGCTTCGGGCGGCGGACTTTTTGCGCGGCAATCGCGTCGAGGGAGGCGAAACATGGGCATGAACCCACACGGCTCTGCGGCCGATCGGGGCCGCGGGGGGCAAGGCGGAAAAGGTTCGGATCGACCGGGCAGAGCCGCGCCCGACGGGCGCGAATCGCGCCGTCGGGCGCCCGATCGCGGCGCGAATCGCGGCTCGAATCGCCCGCAAAACCGATTCCGGGATCGCTCCATGGAGCGGGCGGCCGAGGAATCGTATCGGCCTTTGGCGATGGGCGGGATCCAGCTGCTGTCCGCCATGATCGGGCAAAACGTCGGGCGCGGGGCCAATTTGGGCGACGAGCTGGAGGCGGCCTTTCGCGGGCGCTTCATCCTGCGTCCGCGCATGGACGGCAATCCCGCCCAAAAAAGCGAGCTGCTGGCCGCCAAGCTTGCGGACAAGACGGCCGACGCCTTGATCGATTCGCCCAATCGGACGGCCTTGTTGGGCATGCTCAACGACTTATGCCGGGGCGCCCAGCGCCATTTGCGCGAGCTGCAGTGGATGGCCTTGAAGGCGTCGCGCGACGGCGAAATCAAGGACGAGCTGTTGCTGTGGCTCATTTGCGTCGCGGCCTATCAGCTGACGCGCACGGCCAATCCGCCCCACGCCGCGGTCAATGAGGCGGTGTCCGTCGCGGGCATTGTCTATCCGCGCGGCGCCAAGGGGTTTGTCAACGCGGCCCTGCGCTCCATTCAGCGCGGCTTGGCGGGCTTTCCGTCGGATTCGGGGGTCGCCTCGGCCGCGGGTTCGGATGCGCCCGCCGCCTCGGCTGCCTCGTCTGCCTCGGCATCATCGACCGCATCGGCCGCTTCCGTTTCCGCCGATCCCGCCTTGGCGGGATCGGCCTTGGCCGGGGCCGAGGCGTCGGATCCCGGGCGCTGCCCGTCTTGCGCCGACCCCGAATCGAAAGCGCGCCCCGCGGCCCAAGACTTGGGTTGCGCCCGGGTTTTGAGCGAAGAGGGCCGGTTGGCGCCTTTGAGCCAAGACATGGCGGTTTTTGCGCTTCGCTGCGTCGAGCGGGCCGAGCGCGAAGGATGGCTGCGCTCGCGCCAAGCGGGTGGGGCCGAGGGGGAGGGGCGCTGGAGACAGCTGGTTCGGCGCGAGGCCGAGGAGTTTTCCGATTTTTCGCGCCGGCTGGCGCGATTGCCCGCGCCCGGGAATTGGGGGCCGTTGGGATGGATCGAGCGCGCGGCCGAGCTGCCCTTGTGGCAGCTGGGCTTGATCGAGCGCTCGTTTCCGGGCCGCGGGGCGCGAATCGCCCAAGCTTTGGCGCTCAAGCCGCCCATGACGCTGCGCGCGGACGTCGCGGGCGGGGCGCCGCGGCTCGCGCAGCGCTACGAAAGCTTGGGGATCGAGTGCGCCGTCAACGTTTCGACGCTCGACGCCGGGGGGCGCAAAACGACGGCGCGCTCGCTGACTTTGGCCCGGGCGGCCGACGTCCGCGCGCTGCCGGGCTTCGAAGAGGGGAAGGTGAGCGTGCAGGATCACGGGGCGCAGTTTGCCGCCTTGCTGCTCGACCCGCGCAACGGCGAGATGGCGCTGGACTCCTGCTGCGCCCCGGGCGGCAAAGCCTGCCACATGCTGCGCTTGGCCCCGCGGGCCAAATTGCTGGCCTTGGACGTGGATCCCGAGCGCATGGTCAAGGCGCGGCAAAATTTCGATCGGCTGGGGCTCAAGCCCGGCGTTGCGCTGGGCGACTGCGCCGATCCAAAACGATGGATGGCGTCTTCGGGCGCCCGGGCCTTTTTCTCCGACGCGGGATTCGGGCCCGACGCCGCTTTGCGGGCCTTGAGCCAAGGCGAGGGTGTGTTCGACGCGATTTTGGCCGATTTGCCGTGCTCCGCCTCGGGGGTGTGCAAGCGCAATCCGGATGCGAAATGGCGCCGGCGGCCCGAGGACATTTACCGGTTTGCCGACGCCCAGCTGCGCATGCTCCAAGCGCTGTGGGCGACGCTCAAGAAAGGCGGGCGCTTGCTGTATGCGACGTGCTCCGTCTTTTCCGAGGAAAACGCGCTCAACGTCGACCGCTTCGTCGCATCGGAGCCGACGGCGAGCGCCGCATTCAAGATACAGTTGGAACCCAATGATTATCAAGACGGTTTTTTCTACTCTTTGCTGCTTAAGGCTTAAGCGCCTTAAGCGCGGCTCCGCCCGCCCGCTTGCGTTGGCCTTGGCGTCGGCCTTGGTTGCCGCGCCCGTCGCCGCGGGCGCGGCGGCCAAGGGCGCGGTCAATCCCGTGGCGGCCGAGGCCGTGGCGCTGCCGATGGGCAATTTGTCGATCCATGCCCGGTTTTTCGTCGATCTGCCCGAGGGGCCGCGGCGCGCTTTGTCATCCGGCGTGCCGCTGAGTTTCAAGTTTTCGTACAGGTTGGCCAAGCCCAAGGCTTTGGCCTACAAGCTGGCCATCGGCAAATGGTTCGACGATTCGGACACGCTGACCAAGACGCTGCGGTTTTCGTCGCTCACGGGCGAATACCGGGTCGCCGACCCCAACGGAACCAAAACCTACCCGACATTGGACGCCGCCTTGCGCGATTTGGGCGAGGTCAGGGGGTGGACGGTTTTGAGCCCGGGCTCGATCTCCGGCTACGGGCCATCCGAGGTGTCCATCGCCGTGCGGTTGGATCTGTCCGACGACGACCTGCCGCAAGCCTTTCGCATCGACTCCTACGGGGCGGGCTTTGGGGGCTTGGGCAGCGGTTGGGCGACCGCGCGCGTGATTCCGGCGGG
>CAJPTP010000109.1 GCA_905373555.1 uncultured Francisella sp.
AAGTCGATGTCGCGAATCAGCCTCAGCATCATCTGCGGGCGAAAAAAGAAATCATCCCCCAAAGGGCCGTCGGTGAGCATCACCGTCTCGTCGGAAACCGATCCCGCTCGCTTGGCGATCGCGCCGAACGCCTCGCGAAAGGCGGACACGGCCAAAGCGGCGTTGCGGTGCGTCTCTTCGGAGTCGGCGCCGCTTTGGTAGCGCAGCGTGAGGCCGGCGGCCCGCTCATGGCCGCCGTGCTTTTCGATCATGCCCGGGCGCGCGGCGGCGACGGCGTCGAGCGCCGCTTTGATGTTGAGCCCATCCACCGAGCGGGCGGAGCCGATCAGCGCCCCCGAATCGTTGAGCGCGAAGGCGAAACTGGGCAGGTTGTTGGCCTCTTTGAGGTTGCCCGCGATCAGGCCGATGATCCCGGGCCGCCAGTCGGCCCCGAAGGCGGCGTTGACGGCGCGGGATGAGGGTTGGGCTGCTCTTGCCTCTTTCCCTTTGCCTTGGGCCTCGCCCAAGTCGCATTGGGCCGCCGCCTCCGCCATCGCGTCGGCCACGGCGCGCTTGCGCGCCTCGTTGAGCTTGAGCAGTTGGGCCGCTTTTTCCTCCGCCTCCTCATCGTCGGGCGCAAGAAGGCAGTCGACGGCCAAGTCGATGGTGGCCATGCGCCCCGCCGCGTTGATGGCGGGGGCGAAGCTGAAGGCCAGGTCGTGCGAGGTGATGCGCTCCGGCTTGAGCCTTTTTTTGCGGGCGATGGCGAGCAAGCCCGGGCAGCAGCGGCCCGAGCGGATCAGCCTCAAGCCGTTGCCGACGATCAGGCGGTTGACGCCGTCCATCGGCACCATATCGCCCACCGTGCCCACCGCCGCCAAGTCCAGAAGCAGCATGGGGTTGGGCAAGGAGCGCCGGTCGGTTCCGGTGAGGGCGGCGTAGCGCATCGCCGCCGCCATGCACACGAAAAACGCCACCCCGCAGCCCGCGATGGCTTTGGAGGGGAAGGCGTCGTCCGTCCTGTTGGGGTTGACCACCGGACAGTCCGGCAAAGTCTCGGGCGGCAGATGGTGGTCGGTCACGACGACGGTCAAACCCTTGCTTTGGGCGTACCGGGTTTCCTCGACGCAGGCCACGCCGTTGTCGACGGTCATGACCAGGCCCGCCCCCATCGCGACGGCCCGGTCGATGATCTTGGGCGACATGCCGTAGCCGTCGGACGCCCGGTTGGGCGCCAAATACCCGCAATCGGCGCCCATGGCGCGGAAAAACCACACCGCCAAGGCGCAGGCCGTCGCGCCGTCCGTGTCGTAGTCGCCCAGCACGACGATCTTTTTGCGCTCGATCATGGCTTGGGCGATGGCCTGCGCCGCCTTGTCGCAGTCTTTGAGCTCAAAGGGGGAGGGCAGGCGCCGCGGGTCGAAGCTCAATTGCTCGACGTCTTCGACGCCGCGCCGGGCGAAGACGCCCGCCATGGTTTCGTTCACCCCTTGGGAAAGAAGCTTGAGGCGAATTTTTTCGTCGCAGCGGGGGCGCTCGATTCTCGTTTTCATGCCAGCCGGCCTCCGTATTTTTTGTTTTTGCCGAACGCCCGCCGCAGGGGCGACGGCCGCTTGGGGATCGCGAGCGCACCCGTTTCGTCGACCACGTCGACGCCGTCGACGCCGCCGCCCGCTTCCGCCATGCGCCGCAGCAAGGGCGACAGAACCTCGGCGTCGAAGCGCCCGACCGCCTCATGCCACAGATCGGGGTCCCCCACCCGCGCCGCTTGCGCGACCGAGCCATCCCAAAACACGATGCGCTCGGGGCGCTCGGCCTGTCCGTCGAGCAAGCCCGCGACGGCGTCGAGGTCGGGCTCGAAGCGGGGCAGGGCGCGCGCGGCGTCGGGCAAGGGCAGGAAAGACGGGCGCGAGGCGAGCAGCGTCCTCTCAAATTCGGCGTCCCCGACCGTGTCTTTCCACATCAGCGCCCCGTTCAGCGCGTTTTTCCCCGCTTCGGCGCGCCGGGCGTTGAGCGGGTGTCCGCGCAAAAACATCTGCGCCTCGGCTTCCCAGCGCATGACCGTCGGCCCGTCCGGGCCGAAGCGCTCCAAGCCTTCGACCCGCCCCTCGCAATCCCAGGCGGCCGGGCCCGAGAAATCGAGCGGCTTGGCGCTCTTGGCCAGCCACAGCGACGCGCTTGCGGGGAAAAAAGCCAAACCCTCGGGCTCGAAGAATTCGTTGAGGGCTTGGGCGCAACATTGGGCTTCGCCCAAGCTCAAGCCCACGGACTCCCCCGTGACCACCAAAGCGCTGCTCAAGTCCACCCGGGCCGAAAACGGGGCGGCCAAAAACAGGAAGTCTTGCGCCGCGCCGCCGATCTTGCCGGCCTCGGCGCCGTCGCGCTCAAGGATCGACGCGGCGCATTGGGCGGCCAAGGAACCCAAGACAAAATAACCCGCGATGAGCTCGGAGATCGTCCGCCGTCGCGGCCGAAAGGCGCCGGCGCGGACGGCGGCGTCGAGCCCGGGCAAACGCGCGGATGGCAAAAACGGAATGACGGCGGGGTCGGGGGAAAGCCCGGGAACCGCAAGGACAATGCGCATAGGAATGAAGCGAGGATCGACCCGGCTTGCCGAAAAGCGCCCAAGGCGCCCGGCGCTGCGCAAATGCGACGGCGCGGGGCCGCGGGGGCGCCTTGCGCGCCGGGTGGATAAACAACGCCCAAGGCTGAGCCTTGGGCGGAGCGCCGAAACGCGAAAGGACGGATCAAGGCCGGCGCGCCCGACCCGGAGCGCCATTATAGCGCGTGAAACCATGCCGCCCCGAGCCCTGCGCCCCGGGCGAAAAGGGGCGGAGAGGGGCGGAGACGGAAATCGCGGATGGGCGGAAATCTTGGGAACGCCCCGACCGCGGCCCGGGCAATCGATCCGCCCGAACTTCGGCCATTTTGCGCCGGCTCTCCCCCTCAATTGGACGCAGACGGCGCAATTTCGCCGCGCAAAGCGCCGTCGTTGGGGGTTTGTTTCGTTCCTTTCCTAATTTGCCTTATAATTGACGCCGCATGCCGCGCCGGTCGCGCGGGACGAATCGCTTGGATCGCCCGGGTCGCCATCGGGATTCGATCACGGGCGTCCCTTGCGCGGTTTGGCCGAGCGCCGACCCGGTTTTCCCCGTTGTCTCGGCGAACCTCGCGAAAAACAAAAGGACGATCATGAAAAAAACCATTGCGGCGATGGCGGCGGCTTTGGCCTTGTTCTCCGGCTTGAGTTTCGCCGACCCCAACCCCGACAAGGTTTCCGCGAACGCCGGGCCGAATTGCAACCCGACGGTTCCCAGGCTTCAGCATAAAATCGCGCAAAACCGGCGCTTGGCCGACCAATACACGGCTCAGGCCGAGCGCATCTTGCTGCGCGCCGAGAAAAATGCGGTTGGCATTCAAAACAGAGCCGCCAAGCGCATCGAGCGCGCCGCGGCGGCGGAGCAGGACATTCGCGTCAGAGCCGACGCGCGCTCGCGCAGCGTCATCAATTCCGCCCAAAACCAAGCCGAGGCGCTGAAGACGAAAGCCATCAAGGCCGCGACGGCCGCCCAAGAGGCCCAGGCCGAGCTGGACAGCTTCTCGCCCACCTGCGTTTACAGGCCCGTGGCGAAAAAGCACCGCCGTTATTACCGGCCCGGGCGCAGATCCAACATCCACTACTACTCCGACATCGAGCACGTTCAGGCCGATTTGGAGCGCTTGGATGTGGAGATTCAAACGCAGCGAATCTTGGGCAACGCCAAAAACGCGCGCAAGCTCAAGAGAATCCAAAACGAGAAGAAAAGACAGTACGCGATGCTCAAGAATCGCGTCGTTTCTGTCCATTGATCGCTTGATCTTTCTTCAACGCCCGCGCCTTAAGGCGCTTGGCAACGGCGCGCCTCGGCGCGCCTTTTTCGTTTGACCTTGGCCCGGCGGCGCCGGCTCGGGCGCTCTTGGATGGGGGGCGCGATGAAAAAACTGATTTTTGTCGCCGCCATCCTGCTTGGCGGGTTTGCGATGGTGGCCGCGTTGTGGTTTGCGTTTCTGCGCGCGTTCTCGGGCCTCGACGAGGTTTTTCGCGACGACCCGCGCGCGCATCGGCGCGCGCGGCGCAGAGCGGAGGTCGACCGCAGCGTCTTGGACGCCTTGGATGTGGGCTGCGCGGACGACGCCAAGCCCGCGGCCCGCAAGGACGACATCCGGCTTTTCGGCAAGGGCTCGCCCGCGCGGCGCCGCTCCCTGTGGATGAGGCTTTGGGGCCGCGATTCGCGCGACGAGGGCGGGGTCGAGCCGCCTGAAAGCGTGTTGCGCGAAATCGACAGACGCAGGGGCCGGGGCGGCCGCGGCTGAACGGCAAGGGGAGAAGGGCCGGGTCGCCCGTCGCCCAACGCGATGGCTGCGGGCGCCCGACGACAAAGATTCGCGTCATGGTCGATTCGCGCGATCCTTGCTCCCCTTTCGCCCATCGTGGCGCCTGGCCGGGATCGGATGCGAAGCGATGCAAGGCGCAGGCAGCCGGCCGCGCCGGCCGGGTGAGCGGCGTTTGAAACGAAAGCCGGCAACAGGGGGCGCCGGGGGCGCAACGCCTTGGAAATGATCCCAAAGGTCGCTGCCGTGTCGAAATGACGCGCAAGAACCGTCGCAAAGTTCGGCTTCCGGCGCCGCCTGCCCGCCCGCGTGGGGTTGCGCGGCGGCCCGATTGAGGTTGCGCTCCGCAAAACGGACAAAAGCGCTCGATCAAAAGCCGGCGCTTCGGCATGAACAGGCAAGCCCCCCCCCGAATAACAAGCCAACAAAGGGAAAAAAAGCGACCCGAAAGGATCGCTTTTTTTTTCTTTTTTC
>CAJPTP010000110.1 GCA_905373555.1 uncultured Francisella sp.
CCGCGGAGCCGAAATTGGATCCGCTGCGGCCTCTTCTTCGCCGGAGTGGCTGAAAGATTTGGAAAGTTTTGAGCGAGATTTTGCGCGCCAAACCCCCGAGCGGGGCTGACAGCGCGCGGCGCCGGAGAGCCCAACCCTCACAAAGGATGGGGGCGAAACACAGAAACCGCGCGGCGGGCCGCTTGCGCCGCGCTTGGGTTCGAAGCGCGATGAATTCGGCCCGGCTCTTGCAATCTTGCTTTTCAGGCCCGAAGCATCGCGGCGGCGTCGCTTGTCTGCGGCGTTGTTCCTTGGCGTTGGGAAAGGGAGAAAGGTGAAGGTTTTTTTTGCGAGAATGGACTTCGATTGATGGGAAAAACAATATGGCGGCATATCAACATGCAGGCGCTTCGGCGGCAGGCTGGAAACGGCGGGTCATCCTTTTGCCTGACTGCGAAGACGATTGGGCGGTCGAGCCGGGCCGCATCGAGCGCGCCATCGGCTGTTGTTTCAAAAACAGGGAGCTTCTGAAGCGGGCCCTAACTCACAGCAGCTGCGGTTCCGTGAACTACGAGCAGCTGGAGTTCTTGGGCGATTCGATCCTCAACTGCGCGGTGACGGCGATGCTGTATTCTAAGTTCAGGAACCTGCGGGAAGGCCGGCTGACGAATGCGCGCTCTCGTTTGGTCAATCAGGACACTTTGGCCGACATTGCAAAGCAGTTGGGGCTTGGCAAGGCTCTGCGCATTGGCGTCGCAAAGGAGAACTTCAGCGACTTGACATGGCAGTCTATTTTGTCGGATTGCGTTGAATCGATCATTGCGGCTGTGAAAGAGGATTCGGGTTTTGCGGAGGCGTTGGCTCTGACCTCCGGGCTGTACAAGAGTCGAATCGCCCGCTTGGACAAAAGCAGCTTCGCCAAAGATGCGAAAAGCCGGTTGCGCGATCTGTTGAGGCGCCAAGGCCTCCCGGATCCGGAATACTGCCCCAAATCGATCCAAGGCAATCTGCTTAATCGAGTGTTCGTCGTCAGTTGCTCTATCCCGTCATTGCGCTTGAACGCCGTCGGTCGGGGGCCCAACAAGAAACGCTCAGAGATCGATTGCGCCGAGAAGATGTTGTCCCTGATCGAGCGTCGCCGCGGCAAACGGATTTTGCATGGGAAACGCGCCGTCGCGCCGATGGACGCGGCGCGGCCGAATTGTTGGGGTTCAAAGTCGTCGCGGGAGTGCCTTGCGAGTCGCCCAATGACGCCCAACGCTCTTGTTCCGCAAGCGAATCCGGGAACGGGGAGAGAAAACGGCTCCGCTCAAAAGCCCGGTTTGGTTCAATGCGGGAAAGCCATAGCGGCTTTTTCGCATTGAACCGAACCGCAAACATCGCCGAGGGCGCATTCAACCCGCGGTTTGCCGAAGTCGGAATGGCCAAACGCCGGGAAAGCCTCAAGGGAGAGTGCGACGGCTTTGCGCAAACCCCGCCCAAGGCGATGAATCGGTTCGCGGGGGCGCGCTTGGGCGCGGCCCCGGGCGTTTCGCCGGACGGCCCGCCGCGCGGCGTTCCAAAGTCCGTATTAAAATTGGGCGCCGCCTCTGTTGAGGCGGGCATTTGAGAAAAAGCGCAACGGAGGGCAAGAATAGGGCAAGAAGAGCCGGCGTCGACGGGGTGGGCCTGTCGGCCGATTTCGTCGCTTGGGAAAACGCGAAACGCGCGGCAAAAGCGCGGGCGTCGCCGACGCCGACGCTTGGGGTTCGCCGCGTCCGGAAAGCCCAACACCGGCTCTTGTTGCTCCATGCGGCCCGATTGAGCGCAACAAAATCGACTCGCGCGCGCCGCGCCGCGATTTTTCCGCCCGCCTCGCGCTTTGCGGTTGGGCCAAGGCCAAACGGCCGGGCGAGAAAGGGCGTTGGCGGCATGCGCGGGGCATTTGAGTTGAGAGGCATAGCATGGGACGCCACCATTCGGGCGATTCGGCATTCGGCGTCGATCGAAGGGAAATCCTCCGGCCCGCCTACGATGAACACTGGGAGGCCGAGCTGGGCCGCATCGAGCGCGCCATCGGTTACGCATTCAAAGACAGGAGGCTGCTGGCGCGCGCCCTCACCCATCGCAGCTACGGCCCCGAGCACTATGAGCGGCTGGAGTTTTTGGGCGATTCGATCCTCAACTGCGGCGTGGCGCGCATGCTGTTTTCCGAGTTCAAGAAGCTTCCCGAGGGCTCCTTGTCGCAGGCGCGCGCGAATTTGGTCAACCAAGACACTTTGGCCGACGTCGCCGAGCGGCTGGGGGTCGGCAAGGCCCTGCGCATCGGCAACGGGGAGGCGCGCAACGGCGGCTTCGAAAAGCCGTCGATCCTGTCCGACTGCGTGGAGTCGATCATTGCGGCGGTGAGCCTCGACGCGGGCTTGGGCGAGGCGATGGCTTTGATCGAGAGGCTCTACGAGGGCCGCATCGACAGCTTGGACGGCAGCGGCGGCTTCGCCAAAAACCCAAAAAGCCGGCTGCAGGAGCTGCTGCAAGCCAAGCGCATCGATTTGCCGGAATACCGCTGCGATTCGGTCAAAGGGGTCTCCCCCAACCAAGTCTTTGCGGTCAGCTGCTCCATTCCCGCCTTGGGGTTGAAAACCGTCGCCAAAGGCGCCAGCAAGAAGCTCGCCGAGATCGCGTGCGCCGAAAACGCCTTGGCGCAAATCGAGCGCCCTGAAATTCGGCGGATTTTGGACGGCATGGAGTGAGCGCCCAGGGGCCGATCGGGCCGGGCGTCTTCCAAATCGCCAGAAGATCCGGCTCCCGAGGGCCGCTTTGAGATCCCGGCTTTTGCGACGCGGGACCGGCAAGATCGGGCGTTTCCTTTTGGCTCCCGCCCGTTGGGGCGCGCCGCCTTGGGCGGGTCGTCGGCCGGGCGGCCCGGCCGTTGCCTCGGCGCGGGGCGGCTTGGGGAAAGGGAGCGGTGACGGCGCCGCGATGATCCGCATGGTTGAGGCCAGCCCGCAAGCGGCGTGATGTTCAATAACGCCATGAAATCTTGGCGCGGCGCCGGCTCCAACCGCCGGGTTGGGGAAAGCTCGAAGAAACGCCATCCCGACGCCTGCAAGGTCGCTTTTAGCGTATTTCTTTGAATTTCCGACCATTCGCCGAAAGGGGCGCCGACGCGCGAAAGCGCCAACGCTCATTCACCGTTTTTCCTTGTTTTTATTGGGAAGGCGCGCTTGCCCCAACCCCGGCGGCGCTTGTTCGGCTTCGATTGTTTTTCGCTGGTTGGCCTTGGGTTGGCCCTTCGCCCGTTTGCCGCCCTGTTGCGGTCTTCCCGTTTGTTGCCGATCGCTTCTTGGATCCGGTTTCTCCGGTTTTTCTTGTTTTTCTTGTTTCCTTGTATTCTCGTTTCGCTTGCTTCGTGTCTCGCCGTGAGGCGTGATGATTGTTTGTTTTCTTTCCAAGCCGCCGTCTTGCGCTTGAGCGCGGGGCCCGCGCGGCGCCAAGGATCGATCATGCCCGATTTGCCTCAACAATCCCAAAACCCGGAACAGGGGCGGCCGGCATCCCCCCGCGGGCCGCAGGCCGCCGCGCCGTCGAAAGGGCCCGGATCTGAGCGGGGCTTGGGCGCGATCGAGGGCGCCTTGGTTGAGGGGGGCGAGGTTTTGGCGAGCGATCCCGACGGCGTCGATCTCGACGCTTTCTTCGGAACCGCCCCGAAACGCGCCGGCGGCGCGGGCGCGGCCGCAGGCTCGGGCGGGGCGGATTCTCGGCTTGAGCCGGGCTCGATCCGGCGATGCGGCTTCGTGGCGGTCGTGGGCAAGCCCAACGCGGGCAAATCGACTTTGGTCAACCATTTGGTCGGCCAAAAGGTCACCATCACCTCGGACAAGGCGCAAACAACCCGCCGGCCCGTGCGCTGCGTCTTGACGCTGCCTTGGGCGCAGATCGTGTTCGTCGACACCCCGGGCTTTCAAAAGCGCATCCTCAACGCGCTCAACGAAAAGCTCAACCGCAACGTGGTCGACAGCCTCAAAGACGTCGACGCCGTCGTGTTTGTCGCCGACCCCTCCGCCTTTGACGGCGCCGACCGCTTGGCGCTGGATTTGCTGCGCTCCGAGGCGCTCAAGGTTCCCGTGTTCTTCGCGGCCAACAAAATCGACAAGGTCAAGGACAAAGAGCGGCTCCGCCGGCTGATCGACGAGGCGGGCGGGGAATTCCCCTTCGCGGCGACGATCCCCGTCAGCGCCAAGCATTCGACGAACTTGGGCGAATTGGCGGCCGCCATCGGCCGCGCGCTGCCCGAGGGCGAGCCGATTTTCGACGCGGATGCGCTGACCGACCGCTCGACCCGCTTTTTGTGCGGGGAGATCGCGCGCGAAAAGCTGTTTCGCTACTTGGGCGACGAGCTGCCGTATTCCTGCTTCGTTCAGGTCGACGATTTCAAGGATCAAGGCAACTTGGCCCGCGTCATGGCGTCCGTCGTCGTGGACAAGGACAGCCAAAAGGGCATTGTGATTGGGGCGGGCGGCAAGAAGCTCAAAAAAATCTCAACCGAGGCGCGCTTGGACATGGAGCGTTTGCTGGGCAAAAAAGTGTTCTTGCGCCTCTTTGTGAAGGTCAAGTCGGGCTGGGCGGACGACGACGCCTTCCTCAAACAGTTGGGCTTGGATTGACGAATCCGGCGGGCGCGATCGTTTCGACGGGGCGCCGCCGAGCCGGGCTTGGGATCGGCGCCGCGCTTTTCTGCTTTCTTTCATTTGAGTTTTTTTTGGGGGGGCGAAGTCGGTCGCTTTTTTCTCAACCGCCCTTTCTCATCCGCCCTTTTTCTTCTTTTTCCGCTCCCCCCCCCT
>CAJPTP010000111.1 GCA_905373555.1 uncultured Francisella sp.
GACCCACAATTTCGAGACGCTGGGGCAGCTGTCGTGCAACCCTTCCATCGGCGGGATCGGCAAGGGGCATCTTGTCCGCGAGATCGACGCCATGGGCGGGGCGATGGGCTTGGCGGCGGATCGGGCGGGAATTCAGTTTCGCACGCTGAACATGTCCAAAGGCCCCGCGGTGCGGGCCACCCGGGCGCAAATCGACCGCGTTTTGTATCGCAAGGCGATGCGGGCCATTCTCGAAAGCCGGCCCAATTTGAGCCTCTTTCAGCAGCCCGTCGTGGACATCCGCGTCGATGGCGGCAAGGCCCGGGGCGTCGTCACGTCCATGGGGCTGGAGTTTTTCGCCCCGTGCGTGACGCTCACCGCGGGCACCTTCCTATCCGGGCGCATCCACATCGGCTTGGAAAACTACCCGGGCGGCCGGGCGGGCGATCCCGCCGCGGCAAGCCTGGGCCAAAGCCTGCGCGCCTTGGGCCTGCCCGTCGGCCGGCTCAAGACGGGCACGCCGCCGCGCATCGACGGGCGCACCGTCGATTTCTCCGCGATGGTCAGGCAGCCCGGCTTCATCCCGCGCGGCGACGCCCCGGGCGTCGTGTTTTCCGCGCGCAGCGTTTGGGCCGACCACCCGCGCCAGGCGCCGTGCTGGATCACCCGCACCTCGGCCCAAACCCATGACATCATTCGCGAGGGCTTCGATCGCTCGCCCATGTTCACGGGCAAAATCGAGGGCGCGGGGCCCCGCTATTGCCCCTCGATCGAAGACAAGATCAACCGCTTCAAGGACAAGGACAGCCACCACGTGTTCATGGAGCCCGAGGGGCTGAACACCTTCGAGTATTACCCCAACGGCTTGTCCACCAGCCTGCCTTTCGACATTCAGCTGCGTTTCGTGCGCTCGATTCGGGGCTTGGAGAACGCCGACATCCTAAGGCCGGGCTATGCCATCGAGTACGACTATTTCGATCCGCGCCGCCTCAAGCCCAACTTGGAATCCAAGGATGTCGAGGGGTTGTTTTTCGCGGGTCAGGTCAACGGCACCACGGGCTACGAGGAGGCCGCGGCGCAAGGCTTGCTCGCGGGGGCCAACGCGGCGCTGCGCGTTCGGGGCGAAGCCCCGTGGTCGCCCGACCGCTCCGAGGCTTACTTGGGTGTCATGGTCGACGACCTGTTGACCAAGGGCCTCACCGAGCCGTATCGCATGTTCACCTCGCGCGCGGAGTACCGGCTGCTGCTGCGCGAGGACAACGCCGACGAGCGCCTCTCCCCCATCGCCCATCGCTTGGGGCTGCTTGACGAGTCGCAGTGGGAGCGCTTTTGCGCCAAGCGCGAGGCGTCGGAATTGGAGACGGCGGCTTTGAAAAAGGCTTGCGCGCACCCGGGCTTCGTTCCCGCCTCGGCCCAGGAATGGGCGTTTGGCAAGGCATTGGAAAAGGATGCGTTCCTGGCCGACTTGGCCAAGCGCCCCGAGGGCGAGGCCCACGCCGTGTTGGCGCTGTGGGCGTTGAGCCAAGCGCGCCGAAAAGAGCCCGGGGGCGAGGCCATGGGGCGGCTGTTGGAGCGCTTCGGGATCGAGGGGGTCGCCCAAGCGCTGGTCGACGCCATGCGGGGCTTGGACGATTCCGATCCGGATCCGTTCAATGCGGTGCAAGCGCAAGCGGCTGTCGCCTCGGCGTTGGGCCAAGACGCGCCCGAGGATTCGCCGTTGGGCGCCGTCCCCGCGCCGACGGCCCGGGACGTTCCCCCCTATCCCGAGCTGCTTGCCGCCTTGCTGGAGCCTTTGGGGTTGGCGCGCTTGGCCGACCCCGGGTGGGACGGCCGCGCAGACGAGATCGTCCCCGGGCCCGCATTTGGGCCCGAGGACGGATCGGCTTCGGCCCCGGCCTCGGCGCAGGCGCCGAGCGGCGCGGCCGGATCCAAGGCGGCCAAGCTGCGCTTGGCGCGCGAAGCCTTGGATGAGGCGCAGATCCGCATCAAGTACGAAGGCTACATCGAGCGGCAAAAAGAGGAAGTGCAAAGCCGCATGCGGCTGAAAGACACGCCCCTGCCCGCGGATTTCGATTACAGCAAGCTCAAGGGCCTGTCGATCGAGGCGCGGCAAAAGCTCAACGAGCATCGGCCCGAAAACTTGGATCGGGCGTCGCGCATTTCGGGGGTGACCCCCGCGACGATCGCCTTGCTCGCGGTGTACGCCAAGCGCGGCTTCGACGCCTAAGCTTGGCCGATCGGCCCCGGCTCGGCGCGGGGCGCCCGGGGCGTGTAGTATGATTGAAAGCCGAAGCTTTGCGGGAGCCCGCCGCGGGCTCGGCTTTGGGCCGGGCGGCCTGATTTCGGGGGCCTTGGCCGCAAGCCGGCAAGAAACAAGCCGGCAAGAAACAAGCGGCGGCGGCAAGGGCGAAGCGCAAAGCAACAAGAAAAAGACAAGAAAAAAACAGGAAAAACAAAGCCGAATCCGCGCGGTTCGGACAAAGGGAAATGAGGGGAGGGCGAGCATGGAATCCGGCCCGCAGCCAAGCGAGGAGACGGCCGCGCGGCTGAGGGAGTTCGCCAAGCAAGGCGAAATTTACCTCACCGACGAGCAAATCGGCGCCTTGGCGTCTTACTTGGCTTTGCTCAAAAAATGGAATGCCACGCACAACCTCACGGCGGTGGACGATTTCCAGCGCGCCTGGGAAGTGCATATTTTGGACAGCTTGTCGCTGCTGCCTTTGCTGCGCGGCGCCAAAACCATGATCGACGTCGGCTCGGGGGCGGGCTTGCCCGGCATCCCCATCGCGGTCGCGATGCCGGACTTGAAGGTCACGCTTTTGGATTCCAACGGCAAAAAGAGCGCCTTTCAGCGAGCCGTCGTGGGCGAGCTGAATTTGGGCAACGTGTCGGTCGTCAACGGCCGGGCGGAGGCGTTCGCCTCGGGCGAGTTTGACGTCGTGGCCTCGCGCGCCTTGGCCGAGCTGGCCGATTTCGTGCGCCTGACCAAGCACATGCTTCGCCGCGGCGGCAAATGGCTGGCGATGAAAGGCGTCTACCCTTGCGAGGAGCTGCCCGAGGTCGCGTCCGAGGGCGCAACGGTGGTCGAGGTCGTCAAAACCCAAGTTCCGGGGCTCGGCCAAGAGCGCCACGTGGTGGTCATGGGCTTGCCCTAAGCGGCCGGCGCCGATCCTGCGCAATCCGCGCGCGAGGAATGCTATGGCATATTGCATCGCCGTCGCCAACCAAAAAGGGGGCGTCGGCAAGACCACGACGGTGGTCAATCTGGCGGCGTCGCTCGCTTTTCTGGGCAAAAAAGTCTTGGTGGTCGACATCGACCCGCAGGGCAATGCCACCACGGGCTCCGGCTTGGACAAGCTGCGCTTGGAAACCGGCGTCTATCCCATGCTTTTGGGGAAAATCGGCGCCCAAGAGGCGCGCTTGCGCTCGGCGCAGGGCTTGTACGACGTCATCGGCTCCAACCGCGCTTTGGCCGGGGCCGAGGTCGAGCTGGTCGACCAAGAGGGGCGCGACACGCGTTTGCGCGACGCCCTGCGCGCCGTCGAGGGCGAGTACGACCTGATCCTGATCGACTGCCCCCCCACCTTGACCCTGCTCACGGTCAATGCCCTCGCCGCCGCCGACGGCGTGCTTGTGCCGATGGTGTGCGAGTACTACGCCTTGGAGGGGATTTCGGATCTGATCGCGGCGATTCGGGCGGTTCAATCCGGCGGGATCAACCCCAAGCTTGGCATTTTGGGCATCGTCAAAACCATGTTCGGCGGCAACAGCAACCTCGCGGCCGACGTCTCGGCGGAGCTGGATCGCCACTTCGCCCGCAAAGTCTTCAAGGTCGCCATCCCGCGCAACGTGCGCTTGGCCGAGGCGCCGAGCCACGGCGCCCCGCTGATTGTCTACGACCCCAAGGCCAAAGGGGCGGCGGCGTACATGGACATGGCCGAGGAGCTGCTGGGCCGCTTGGGCATGTCTTTTTCCAAGCCGGGCGAGGGCGAAGAGGCCGATCGCCAAGCGCAATGACCGCGCCTCCGGCCGGGCGCCGAATCGACCCGGCTACGGCTCCGGGGCAATGCGAAACGCCGCAGCGATGCGGCGTTTTTTTTCGCTCGGGCCCGGCGCGGGCGGTTTGGGCGATGTTTTTTCATTTGGCGAAGGGAGGCCGGGCCAAGGGCAGATACACGTCGAAACGGGCCGTTTTGCCTTGAAGCGAATGGTTGGGCTTCTCCCCGCCCACGAACGGGGCCTTGACGGGGCGCTTGACGGCCACGCGCCGGCTTGCGATGAGCCTTGCGGCGCGCAGCAGCGCCGTGGGGTCGCCTTGCGGGCCGAGCCACCCGCGCAGCGCCTCCATCCCTTTTTTGGCGGCGGCCTTGCCTTTTTTGCCCGCGTCGAACATGGGGTCGAGGTAGATCGACGGCGGGGCGGCGAAGGTTTCCGCGCCGCCCGCGGCATTCAAGGCGCCCAAGGCGTCCGGGGCGCTCGCCGCGCTTTGAGCGGCGGGGGCGAAAAAATGAGGGCCGCTTGGGCCAAAGCGGTAGGCGCCCGCCCCGCAAGGCTCCAAGTCCTCGATCGAGCCGAACACCGGCCGCATTCGGCTTGCCGCGGCGCGCGTTTCGGGGTCGCTTAGGGCCCGGGCCCGCGCGTCAAGCAGCAGCAAAAAAACGGCGGGGTCGCGCTCGAACAGCGTGACCCTCGCCCCGCAGGATGCGAACAAAAAGGAGTCGACCCCCAGCCCCGCCGTCGCATCCCAAAGCTCGGCCAAGCGCGCCGCCACTGCGGCTTTGGGCGCCGCCTCGAGGCGGG
>CAJPTP010000112.1 GCA_905373555.1 uncultured Francisella sp.
CCTCCCCGACCCCGCCGGGCTCCCCATGCCGCCCAATGCTATAATCCGCGTCACATTTGGGCGGCGATCTTGGGCTTGCCGCCGGCGCCGAACGCCCCCCATGCGGGAGCGCGCGCCTTTGCCATCGGACAATCCTAAAATGCTTGACAAAGACACGTTCAACGACTTCGCCGACCACGCGCGCGACGCGATCGACAACAGCCCCTTGCGCGACCTGCGCGCCAACGCCAAGGCGATCGCCCAGTCAGTTTTCCAAAAAATGGAGCTGGTCTCGGCCGACGACTTCGACGGCGCCCAAACCATGCTTCGGCACGTGTGCGAGCGCTTGGCGGATCTGGAGGCGCGCATCGACCGCCTCGAGCGGGCGCTGGGCGACGCGCCCCGCGCCGACGCCGCCGACGCGCCCGCGGCGGCGGCATCCGACCAAGGCGATTCGGCGACTGTCCGCCGGCCGAACGTATAATTCGAGGCGATCGAGCCGCGGTCAATCCGGCGTCGCCCAGCGCGCGGATCGCGCGAAGCCGCGCGCCCGGTTTGGAGCGAAGCGACCATGGAAAACCATCGCAACAACCAAGAAAACGCTTTGGGCCCCCTGCGGGCCGCTTTGCAAGGGATGCTGGGCGGCCACCGCAATCTGGTCTACGGGCTCATCGTCGCGGCCTTGATCGGCGGGGCGATCTATTTGGGAGCCGACGAAGCCGAGCCGCCCGGCAAGACCGGCTTGGGCGCGCAAAGCAATCCCTCGGCCTCAGCGCCCGCGCCTGCGGCGCCGCCATCCGGCGACGCGGGCAAAGAAACGACCATGGACATCCGCTGGCAAGGCAACCCGCCGCCCGCCCTGCCGCCCGGATCCGTGAGCGAATCCATGAGGCAAATCGGCAGCCTGCCCGAGACCGACCGCTCGTTCCAAGGCCTGCAGCAGGCGCCGGGAACCGAAGGCGGCGCAGGATCGGACTTGGGATCCGTCTCAGGCTTGGCTTCGGGGCCCGGGGGCGAAAAAACCGAGACGCCGGAGCCGGCGCCGGGCGCCGCGGCGGCTTGGCCGCCCGAAACCGCCCCGGCTCAAGCAGCCGGTTTTGCGCCGGATTCCCGGACGGGCGCCGCATCCCCCGCCGTTCCCGCAGCCCCCGCAGCCTCGGCGGCCCCGGCGGCCGCCGCAAAATCCGCCGCGCCCGCCGCCAAGCCTGCGGAAAAGCGCAAAGCCGCCGCCTCTTCCCAAGCCAAACCCAACCCATTGACGCTGCGGCAGGCCATCAACAAGGTGTCGCGGGAGAGCGACAAGAAAACGGCCGCCAAGCGGCCGGCCCGTTCCGCGGCGGCCCCCGCCCGGGACGATGCGGCGCCGGGCCGGCGCTACACGCCCGGCCGCGACAGCCGCATCGTTTATTTGCAAACGGGCACTTTCGCCACGGCGGCGGCCGCCAACAGGCAAAGAGATTTGCTGGCCCAAAAGAACATCGCGGTCGAAGTCGTGGAAATCTCCGTCGAGGGACGGCGACAATACCGCGTGCGCACTTCCCCCGTTCCTTACGGGGAAGCGCGCAACATGAAAAATTTCCTGAAAAACGAGAACATACCGTCGATCATCACGACCCGTTGACCTCGGGCGCGCATCGATCGGCCCCGCAGGCGCGAAACGCGCCCGCGATCAAGGAGATCCCCGCATGAATCGCATCAAAGCCCTGACCCTCGCCGCCGCGCTGTGCGCAGGAAGCTTGGCCATGGCCGCCGACGGCGGCGTTTTGGAAATGGGCAAGAATTACCGGACGCTCGAGGGCCCGGCCGTCGCGCCGGCCAACCCCGACCCCAACAAGGTCGAAATCACGGAATTCATGTCCTACTCCTGCAGCCATTGCCGCGACTTTCAGCCGCGCATCGACCGGTACGCCCAAACCGCCATGCCCAAAGGCGCTTATTGGCGCGACGTGCATGTGGTGTGGAATCCCACGCCCGATCTGGCGCTGGCCGAGGTCGCCGCAGCCATGGAAATCAGCCAAGACCGCAAGGGGCATGAAAAATATTTCGAGTTCGTGTGGCAGACGGATCCCCAAACCGGCAGGCCATTCCACGACTTGAAGGAGATTTCGCAACAAGACCAAGTGCGCCAATGGGCCAAAAGCCAAAAAGACTGGGATGCGAGCAAGTTTCTGCAATTTTACGGCACCAAAAAATCCGCCGCCGAAGCCAAAAACATGCAGCAGCTGACCAAAAAGCACGGGATCATGGCCACGCCCACGATCGTGGTCGGCGGCAAGTACCAGGTTGTTGTGCAAGATTTGGGCGAGAAAGATTTTCAAGTCGTCACGGCTTTGGTCGAAAAGGTCAAGGCGGAGCGCAAGCAAAGCGTCGCCCTTTCCCCCGATTTTTCCAAGGGAGGCCAAATCGCCAAGCAAGGGCTGTGAGGCCGCGAGGCCCCGGGGCTTGGGATGCGGCCGGTCGGCCGATCGGCCGCATCCCGGAAAAAGCCGCGTGAACGCGGCTTTTTTACTTTGAAGAAAAATGCAAGAACCATCGGCGTCAAAAAAAACTGAAAAGCCATTAAATCATTGCGCTGCGTTGCGGTTGCCGGTTCAAGCTTGAAGCGCCCCGCGTTCGATCGCGCGTTCTTCTCTGTCCGTTTTGGCCCAAGCGGCCCCAACCGGGCGGAACCTTTCACCGAGCGGTTGAGCCGAACAACGTCGCAAAGGAGCCAAAGATCGCGACGTTTCGGCGTGTCTTGTCGGCATTGCCCGCGCTTTTTTTCCCATTGTTTTGGGAAAAAGAGCGGTTGGCGCGCCAACCCAATCTTATTTGTTTGAATATCAAACAAACAGAGTTCATCGATCCTGCGGCGGTTTGCGGTTTTTTTGGCTTTGTTCCGTTGATCATTGCGCCGCGCGCGCCGCGGGCGCTGAATGGGCCAACGCCCCGCTGCGCTTCTTTGTTTCCGCGCAATGAGCGAATGAGCGCCGCGGCGCCGGCGCCGGGCATTGGCCCGAGCAAAAAAAACCGCCCGACGCCGGGCGGTTTTTTTTGCCTGCGCCCGGCCTATCGGGCGGACGCGCCTTAAGCGCCTTGATCCCCCTCAAGCGGCTTGACCCCAAAAACTTGGCGCATGTAAGCCAAGAAGGTGCCGTTGGCGGTCATGGTTTTTCCGGGCGAATCGGTGATCTTGGCGACCGCTTGGCCGTTGCACTCGACCAGCTTCAGGACAATGTTCAGCGGGGTCATGCCCAAGTCGTTGGTCAGGTTCGTGCCGATGCCGAAGCTGGTTTTGAATCGATCCTTGAAATACAGGTGCAGCGCCCAAGCGCGCTCCAAGTCCAACCCGTCGGAGAAGGTCAGCATCTTCGTGCGGGTGTCGATGCGCAGCTTTTGGTAATGCGCGTACGCCTTCTCGCCCCACACGTAGGGGTCGCCGCTGTCGTGGCGAATGCCGTCGAAAAGCTTGGCGAAGTACAGGTCGAAATCGGCCAAAAAGGCGTCCATGCTGACCACGTCGGTCAAGGCCGTGCCCAAATCGCCGCGGTACTCCTGCACCCAACACTCCAGCGCCTTGGTTTGGAAATCGCGGATGCGCACGTCCTGAGCCTGGAAGGACTGCAAATACTCGTGCGCCATGGTGCCCACGGCCGCGATGCCGTACTTTTTGGCCAAATAGACGTTCGACGTGCCGCGAAAGACGTTGGGGGCCGCCTTGAGCAAGGCGCCGATGACGTGGTCTTGCCACTCGAAATTGAAGCGCCGGCGCGTGCCGAAATCGGACACCAAGAAAGGCGGGGTGCCCTTGGCAAACGACTTTTGCTCCTCATCCATGCGCTTGATCGCCTCGCACTTGGCTTGCAGACGCCGCTCGCCCTCGGCGCGGCGCTCCGGCGTGTCGAAGCGGCGGAAATACAGCTCGCTCACGATCGAGAGCACGAAAATCTCAAAAAACATCGCCTGGATGATCGGCCCCTCGATGCGGATGTCCAACCTGTTTTGCTCATCGCGCGAGATTTGGATGAAGCGGCGCTGGAACTGAAACAGCTCCAGATAGTCGACGAAATCGCTCTTGATGAAGCGAAAGCTGCGCAGATAATCCAGCTCGCTTTGCTCGAAACGCATCTCGCACAATGCGTCGATCTCGCGCTCCAGATCATCCTTGATCTCAACCAAGGGGAAGGTCAACCGGTCAAGGTTGCGGCAGCGAAAATGGTAAACGCCATGCGTCGAGGGATATTGATGCAAAAACACCTGAAGCATGGTGAACTTGTACAAATCGGTGTCCAGCAAAGAGCGGATGCACCGCTTCTCTTTCTCCTGTGCCATAGGCTTCTTATTGTCCTTATGCGTAAAGCGCCGAAGCGCCCAAAGATCGAAATCGGCGAAAACGGCGAGGCCGCATCGCCCCAAAAAGCGCCAATCTTACACTCACAAGGCCGGATGGGCGAAAGGGCTTGCGGCAAAAGCGACAAGAAATCAAAGGCCAAAAAATCGAGCTTGGCCGCCCGGTCACAGCGAGAGCCGGCCCGATGCGACGCGGCCAAACGCGTCGGCCAAAAAAGGCGGCAGAAGGCTTTCGGCCCGGCGCCGATTCCCCGCCCCGACCGACCCCGCGCAGGCCTCGGCCAAGGAGCAGGCGACGGCCGCCGTCGTGTCGCAATCCGGCCCCGCGAGCACGGCGGCGCGAATCGCCCCCTCGACGTCGGGCGCCGAAAAAAACGCGCCGAAAGCGGCTTTGAGCGTCGGCTCGGCCAAAAGCGCCTCGCCCGAGCCCGAAAGCGCCGCTTCGGCGGCGAGAAC
>CAJPTP010000113.1 GCA_905373555.1 uncultured Francisella sp.
CCGCGCCCCCATTCTTTCCGCCTCTCTCATCCCCTGTCTTCGTCGCTTTCATTCGGTTCCACTCCTTTGTTCAGCCGTTTCGCTCGAGGGCTCAATCGCCGACCGCGCTTGACGCGGCGCGGCTTTTTGTCGCGCCCCCAATTTTTTTTTCGCAAAGTTAATGATAATTGCTTTCATTGGCGTTAAATGCTGTACAATGCTGGGTCAGCGAAGACAGGAATCGCCGAGTTAGGCTCGGGCCGCGGATCGGATCCGCGCGCCGCCGGATTCACCTGCCGGAACGGGGCCTCTTGCGCTTTCCTGTTGATAGCGATAATCATAATCTTTATTGGAAACAAAGCGGGCCGCCCCGCCCCGGGGCGCCCGAGCGCTTGCGGGGCACCTGCCCCGCAGATTCAGAGAAAAGCCCAAAATGAACAAACAGTCGTTCGTTCGCGCCGCCGCAGCGGCCGCCCTGTTGTCCTCCTTGTCCTTCGGCGCCATGGCCGCCGAGATGCCCTTGGGCGACGCCAAGGAAATCGCGGGCATGGAAATCGGCTCGGTGTATCTGCAACCCATCACCATGGACAAGGTCATGGGGCTGCCCGCCGCCCGCTCCGACATCCACTTGGAGCTGGACATTCACGCCCTCAAGAACAACCCGCACTTTTCCGAGGGCTGGTGGATCCCCTACCTGACCATCGATTACACCTTGGAAAAGATGGAGAAAGACAAGCCCACGAACACCCAAAAAGGCGAGCTGATGGCCATGGTCGCCAACGACGGCCCCCACTACGGCTCCAACATCAAGCTCAACGGCCCGGGCAAATATCGGGCGACCTTCGTGATCAAGAACCCGGGCAAGAACAAGAAGGAGATGTTCGGCCGCCACATCGACAAGGAGACGGGCGTGCCCGAGTGGTTCGACGACGTCAAAGTCCAGTGGACGTTCAACTACGCCGGAACCGGCAAAAAGGGCGGCTATTGATCGACGCCCGAACCGCTTAGATCCGGCGCAAGAAGCGCAGGTCGGAGCGAAGCATTTGAGAGTTTTTCGTTGGAAGGCGCCCGGTTGAGCATTGCCGGCGCGACAAGCCCGCCGCGGGCCTAGCTTGCGGCGGGCTGCATCGACTTGCGCGCGCCCCTCGCCGCAGCCAAATGACGCCAGAGCGAAGGTTGGGCAAGACAGATGAGCAAAGCCAAGAAGCGCCAAGAGAACCAAAAAGACAAGCTCTGAAAGAAAGATGCGGGCGGGGGATGACAACAATGAAGCCGGAGACGGAAAAGACGGAAGAAAAGAACAACTTTCGCGAGGGGAGAAGAACGGCGCGCCCGAGCTTGGCCGGGTCGGGTTTCCGTCGAGTGAAAAAGACCGGCCGGCTCCTGGACAGGCTTGGGCGAATGGAAGGTTGCCCGCGCGGCCCTGCTCCAACCGCGCTTCGCGGGCTCCCAAGCCGCGCAAGCCAAAGCGATGCATGGCGGATGCCGGCGTTGACGGCCCGAGGGCCGGGAAAAAACGCGCCGAAGCCGATTGGGGCGCCGCCGCCCGTTGATCGGCCGCGCGCCGATCGGCGCGGGGGCGAATTGAGCCGCTTGGCTTGGATTGTGGCGGCGGGCCGACAATTCCGCGCCCCAAGGATCGCGTTTTGTCATTGTTTCGATTGACGTTTGATAAAATAGCAAAGTTTTGGCGCGCCTTGGGCGCAAGGAGAGAGCGGCATGGCAGGCAAGGGAAAGCGGCGGCTTCGCCGCGCAGCGGGGTTGGCGGCGGCGCTGTTGGGCGCGGCCGCTTGGGCGCCCGGCGCGGGGGCGACGGCGGGCGGGTCGATCGGGCAAAACGGCAAAGACGGGGCCCTGTCCTTCGTCGCCCCCACCTCCTTGCGCTACGACGGCCGCATTTTCGACTTGCGCGATCGCTTCACGGGCGGCTCCTTCGAGGGCTATCGGTATTACCCCCGCGCGAGGCGCAGCGACATCCGCAGCGATTCGATCGCGATCACCGTTTTGCGCGAAAACCAAGCCGAGGATGAGCAGGCTTTGCGCGAGTTTTTGCGCCAACTGCAGTCGGGTTACGGCAAGGACGTGTACGACAACACCGACATCAACCCCGCCAACCCCTCCGCCTCGATGCTGCTGGGCACCGTTTTTGAGCGCGAGGGCCGCGACGGCTTCGTGTCGGTGGTGAGCAAAAGCTATTCGCAGCGCCGCTGCGGAGACGACGTCGTGGTGTCCGTGCGCAGCGACTTCGAGTCGCCCCAATCGCCCGATCAGCGCACCTTGGTCGTCAACGACAACGACATGTCGCGCCGGTTGCTGGGCATGTGGAATTGGAGCCCGTATTGCGCCGACGCCGAGCAAATCGCCCGCATTGAGGCCGCCCGCGCCCCCAAGCCTCCCGTTCCCGCCGTTTTGCCCGTTCCCGGCGCCGCTTCCCCTTCGATCGGCGATTCAAGCCGGCCCGACGCTTCGGCCCCCGCTTCGGCTCAGGCTTCTGCTTCGGCGTCGGCGTCGGCGTCAGGGTCGGGGTCGTCTTCGTCTTCGACTCCGGGGTCGGGGTCGGGGTCGGGCCGCGCGCGCGTCGCCGCCGAGCCCTCGGATCATGCCGAGGCGGGCTCCGCTTTGCCCGAGGGGGCTTTGGCGGCGAACGGGAAAGCGCCCCGGAAAGACTTGGGGGCTCGGGCGGTCTCCCAAGCCGCGGCGGCGGGCGGCGAGGCCGCCCAAAACGCTTTCGTTCCCGCGCCCGGGCCCATCGATCCGGTTTCCCGCCCGGCCGCCTCGAGCGGGGTCGGATCGGATCCCGCCCCCTCATTCGCCGCCCGAACGGCCGCGCCCGACGTCTTGGGCGCCAAGGTCGCCGCGCCCGGACCCGGTTTGGCCGGGCCGGCGGGCTGGCCCGTTGTCGTCGCCTCGGGGCTCGGCGCCCGCGGCGTTCAGGGGGCGCCGCAGCGGCCCAACCCAATCCAAGAGGCGGCGCTCCCTGCGCCGCATGAGGGCGGGAAGTTTGAAGGCCGTCGATGGGGCTCGCTTGAGGCCCGGGCGGGCTCGGTCGCCCGCTTCGCGGCGCAAAACCGTCCCGCCGACCCCAATCGGGGGACGGCGCCGGCGCCGCGGATCGATGGCGCGAACGCCGCCGCGCGCCTCGCGGCGGCCTCCCCCGTTTCGCGGAGCCGGCTTGGCGCGCCGCAAGGCCAGGGCTTGGGTCATCCTGCGCCGCGCGTTGGCTCGGCCCCTCGTTTTGCCCGATCCTCCGTTTCGGCTCCGGCTCCGGCCCCGGTTTCATCCTCGGCGCGCGTTTCTGTTCCGACCCCGACCCCTGCGCCTGCGGCGGCGGCCCCGGCATTGGCTCAAGGCTCGTCCGAGCCCAGCCGGGCTTCCTACATCCCCGTGCCCGCCTCCGGCTCCAACCCCAACGCGCCGCGCGTTTATCGCGTGGTGAGGGGCGCCGGCGCCCCCTTGGCCGACGCCGTTCCGCCGCCTCGGCCCGCCGCGGATTCGACGCAGGTCGCCGCAAGCGGCCCGACCTTGCCCGCTGCGCGGCCGCCCGCGCATTCCGGCCGCTATTCCGCCGGCCCCAACTCCTACGCCGTGGACTACGCGGGCTTGCCCGTGGGGGCCTGGCGCAGCGACCGCCGATAGGCCGATTCGGCCGGGCGGCCGGTAAAATGCGCCGCGGCGGCGCCGCGCGCGCATTTTTTTTCGCCCTTGGCCTCGAGCGGCGGGGCCGGTGCTCGGGCGGCTCGCGCGCGGCGGCCGCGGCTCGTCCGCTTTTTTTTTTGTTTGGGGAAGTATGCGAGAAGTGTTGATATAAAAAACACTATGAAATCATAGGAGCAACAGCTTCTTCGGGTGTCGTGTTGCGCAAGCTCGAAGAAAAGCAATCCGGATCTTCAATGGTCGCTTGAGAGCATTTCTTATTTTGTGTTTTCAACACGGCGCAAACAACTCCGACAGGAGGGGGAGTCAACACTTCTCGCATACTTTCCCTTTTGTTTTTTTTCTTCACGCCGCCTTTGCGCAATCGGCGCGCCCTGGGAATCGCATGGCAAATTTTGCGAACGACTTCATCGATTTGATCGCTCTCAAGCTTAAGCCCTTGGGCCAATACGACTACCCCTTGCCCGTGTCGTTGGGGGCGCTGGCGATTTTGGGCGCCGTTTACGGCGTGGGTTACAGCTCGGCATTGGGTTTCCCGTGGCAGGCGTCGGTGGCGCTGGGTTTTGCGCTGGTGGCCTCTTTCACGGGGGCGCAAACTTGGATTTTGGGCAGAATGTACAAAAAGGCGTCCGCCCCCTCGGCTCCGTGCTTCGGCTTTTTCGCGGCGACCAACTCTTTGGCCATGCTTCAGGGCTTTGGCTTTGCCCATCCGGTTTTGGCGGCCCTAAGCGCCCTGTGGTCGGTGTACGTCCTTTTTGTCCAAGTGCGGGGCTTGTTTTTGGGGGCGAAGGGAACCGTGCCCGCCTTGCGCATCGCGCTGGGCTACTTCCTGGCCTTCATTGTCGCCGTCATTTGCGCCGACGCCTTTTTGTACCTGCTTTCCGCCTTCGGCGCGATCGATCTAAGCGAGGCCATGATCAAGGCCAAGGAATACATGGAACAGCCTGCCCCCTAGGCGGTTGCGCTTTGGCCGCTCTTGGGCCGATTCGGATGGCCCTCGGGCTGGGCTCCAAAGCCCCATGGGGCTCGTCGGGGCGGCGGCGTCGCAAGGCGCAAGGAGCAAGGCGGGGCGGGGCGGGGATCCGCGGCCCGGATCGCAAAGCGGCGCCCGCGGGAAAAC
>CAJPTP010000114.1 GCA_905373555.1 uncultured Francisella sp.
GTTTGAGGCGGAAGGGGATGCGGGCGCGGCCGGGACGCCGTCCGCCGTCCGCCGTCGCTTTGGTTTTTCAAGCCCCCAATGCCCTTTATTGTTTGCAAAGGCTCAGCTTGGCTTTATAATTTGCGACCAAGGCTGCTTGCGCGCAGCCGCTCGAACCCTTTCGTTTTATTCAATATGAGTTTCTATTGCCGAACATTGGCCGCGCCGCTTTGCAAGCGGGCGCCTTGGCAGGGCCGGGGATGGCTTGGGTCGTTTCGCGCCTTTGCCCGAGCCTCGAGCCGACATTGGAGTCAGCGATGAAATCAAAGCACGTCATGGCCGCTGCGGCCGCCGCAGCCGTATTCGCTTGGTCTTTTTCCGTTGGCGCAGCGCCTGCGACGGAGGATCATTACTACAGGTGGCAAGACGGAAACGGCAAGTACACCTACTCGGACAAGTCGCGCAAAATGCAAGACGGGGTGGTGATCGTCACGGGCGAAAGCGGATCATCCGAGCCGATCATCAAGGACAACACCTACACGCCCAATGTCATCGACTTCACGGGAATGAGCTTGGATGAGCAGCGCATCGCTTTGCAAAAGAGGCTGCTGGACACCCAAAGCGAGGCCGCCAAGAACCAAAAAGCCCAAGAGCAGCGGATTCGCGATGAAAATTGCAGGGCGGCCAGGGTGAACTTGGAGATCGCCCAAAATCAGCCCGCCCCGAAAGACGACGCGGGGATTGAAAATCGCGAGAGGATCCTTCAGTCCTACGAGCAAAACGTGCAGACGTACTGCTCTCCCGCTCCGGCGGCTCCCTCTGCGGGGCAATAAGGGCTCGCCTTGCGCCCGGCCGGGCGCCGGCCCGACGGAGCCGAGGTTGGGCCGGGCTTGGGCGATTCGCCGAACGGGTCGGGCGGGCGCGGGCTTTGCTTTCCGATTCCGAGATCGCCCCTTTCTTTTGGGCGTTCCTTTTTTCGCTTGATTTTCTCTTTTGCAGGAGTCGCCATCATGTTCACGGGCATCGCCCAAGGCAAGGCCTCGATTCGCCGTCTTGAGCCGCAAGACGGCAGGTTGAGGCTGACCGTCGCTTTCCCCGAGGGCGCTTTGGAAGGCGCCGTTGAGGGCGCATCCGTTGCGATCAACGGTTGTTGTCTGACGATCGAAAAGACAGAAGGCGACGAAGCCGTTTTTTGCGCCGTGGGCGAGACCTTGAGACTGACCAATCTGGGCGCGCTGAAAGAGGGCGACGAGGTCAATTTCGAGCGCGCCGCGAAAATCGGCGACGAGATCGGCGGCCACCGCATGGCCGGGCACATTCAATGCACGGTCAAGGCGCTCGAGGTCACAAAAAACGGCGAGGACGCCGCGATGAAAGTCGAGTTGCCTTTCGGGTTGGAGCATTACTTCCTTGAGAAGGCGTTCGTCGGCCTCAACGGCTGCTCCCTGACCGTCAGCGAGGTCGGCGATGATGACTTCACCGTCAATTTGGTGCCGGAGACGCTCAAGCGCACGACGTTCGGCTCGGTCGAGGCGGGCAGCGTCCTGAATCTTGAGATCGACATGTTCGTCCAGGCGGTCGTCGACTCCGTGGGCTATGCCTTCTTCTGCGAGATGGACAACCTCGTTCCCGCTTGGGCCGGCGTCAAAGACAAGAAAAAAGGCAAGCGCAAGGGCAAAAAGGGCAAAGGCAAACGGCGCAAGGGCAAAAAAAAGTAAAAAAATGCGGCGAAAGCCGGAGCGGCGATAGCCATCCCCGCCGCGCTTGGGCAAGCCGCGAGAAAGAACCGCTTGAAGCGGTTCTTTTTTTGTCCGGTTGATTTGTTTTTTGCTCGGTTGTTTTGTTGACGCCTTGTTTGCCGATCGGCGGGGCGCTCCGGCTTGGTTGCCGATCCTCAAGCAAGCATCGCGGGGCGCATGGCCCTCGACGACCCAAGGCGTCGGCCTTGGCTCGGGTCATCGAACGCAATGGCGGCTTGGCGGCCCGGACGCGACGCCCGGGGTCGGGGCGTCCGAATCGAGCAAGCCCGGAAAGAGCGGAACGCGGCGCAAAACGTCGCCGACGCTCGACGCCTCCACGATTCACGATTCGCGCTTCACGCGCGATTCACGCTTGGCGAACGACGGAGTCGCCCCGACGTCGGGCGTCGGTTTGGGCGCTTGATCTTCGCCGCGGCGCGCCGGATTTCTTCGCATCGCGGATGAGCCATCCCGGGCGCGAAAAAAATGGGGCGCGCCGCATCGAAAGCCCCCCGATCCAAAGAAAGGCGTGACAATTCCGCCCAATGATGTACAATCCGCCGTTCGCGTCGACTGATTTTGCGCCGGCGCGGGGCGCAAGCCCGCGGCGGCCGCTTGGCCGCCTTTCGTTTTGAGCCTTGCCTTTTGTTTTCGCATGCAAAAGGATTGACAGCCAAAAGGAGCGTCACACAATGCGACACTACGAGATCGTCATCATGATCCATCCGGATCAGGGCGAGCAGCTTAGCGGCATGATGGATCGTTACAAGACGATGATCGCCGACGCCGGCGGCGTCGTGCATCGCTACGAGGAATGGGGCCGTCGCCAGTTGGCTTATTCCATCGACAAGCTAAGAAAAGCGTACTACGTTTTGTTCAACATCGAGTGCGAGCCCAAGCTCATCGCCGAGCTTGAGAACGCGTTCAAGTACAACGACGCCGTCATTCGCAGTTTGACCGTCAAAATGACCCACGCCGTGACCGAGCCTTCCCCGATGATGAAGGAAGACAAGCGCGAGGGGCGCAGCCGCGACGGCCGCGGCCGCCGCGATCGCCGCGGACGCAGGGGCGAAGGGCGCGGGGATTCGGACGCGAAGGTTGAGGGGGGCGAAGGCGAGGCAAAACCCGAGTCCGCCGCCGAAGAGCCCGCCAAAGCATCCGACGAGGGCCAAGCCTAATCTCGGCCCCGATCGGCTTTGAGCCGGTCTTTCGCAATTCACACAACCCCGCTCGTTTCAGCGAAACGGGCTCTTGCGCCAACCGATCTCCTTTTCCATAACTCCATCAAACAAAACCTGAAAATGAATGGGGATTGGCAGCGCAAGGCGAAGCATCCAATTTGAGGTCATTGGCGATGGCACGTCAAAATTACAAGAGAAAGAAATACTGCAGGTTCACCGCGGAAGGCATCAAAGAGATCGATTACAAGGCGGTCGACCTGTTGAAGGACTTCATCGTCGAGAACGGGAAGATCATCCCCTCTCGCATCACCGGCACCAAGGCGCGCTACCAGCGCCAATTGTCCACGGCCATCAAGCGCGCTCGCTTCTTGGCTCTGTTGCCGTATTCCGACCACCACAAGTAATGGGAGAATAATCCATGCAGATCGTATTGTTGGAGAATCTCGGCAACTTGGGCAAATTGGGCGACGTCGTGCACGTCAAGAACGGCTACGCCCGCAATTTCCTGATTCCCCAAGGCATGGCCAAGCGCGCCACGCCCGAGAATTTGGCCGAGTTCGAGCGCCGCCGCGTTGAGTTCGAGGCCAGGCAAACCGCCGCAGTCAACGCGGCGAAGGAAAAGCAGGAAAAGCTGAACGAGCAAACCTTCACCATCGCCCAAAAGGCGGGCGTGGATGGCCGCTTGTTCGGTTCGGTCACCACCATCGACATCGCCCGGGTTGTCACCGACAGCGGCGTCGAGGTGAAGCGCTCGGGCGTGCGTCTGCCCAACGGGCCTTTGAAGTCCACGGGCGAGTACGACATCGAGATCTCTTTGGGCCACGAGCAGGTCGCGACGATCAAGGTCGTCATCGTGCCCGAAGAGGAAAAAGCCTGATGTTTGGGCGGGCGCGACGGCTCGGATGACGACGGGCCGTGTTTTTCGCGTTTCCTCGGCCGCCTTTCGATTCTTCGGGGGCGGCCGTTTTCGTATCCGGTTGCGCCGCAGGCGCCAAGGAGGGGCAAATTGATTGACCTGATCGACGTCAGCAAAAGCTTCCTCAACGAGAGCAAAGTTGCCTTTTGGGCGGTGCAAAAGCTGAGCCTGAGCATCAACGACGGGGAGATCTTCGGCTTGATGGGATACTCCGGCGCGGGCAAGTCCTCCCTTTTGCGCATCATCAATCTGTTGGAGCGTCCGGACACGGGCAAGGTTTTGGTCGACGGGGTCGATCTGACGAGCCTGAACGCCCACAGGCTGCGGGAAATGCGCCGCAACATCGGGATGGTGTTTCAGCAGTTCAACCTGTTGGCCAACCGCACCGTGGCGCAAAACGTGGCCTTCCCCTTGGAGATCGCGGGCTCGGGCAAAAGCCAAATTTCCAAGCGCGTGGCCGAGTGTCTGGAAATCGTCGGCCTGACCGACAAGGCGGGTCTGTATCCCGCGCAGCTCTCGGGCGGCCAAAAGCAGCGCATCGGCATCGCGCGGGCGCTGGCGCCCAACCCCCGCGTCATCTTGGCCGACGAGCCCACATCGGCGCTTGATCCGTCCACGACGCGCAGCGTCTTGGGTTGCCTGCGCGACATCAACGAGCGCTTCGGCGTGACGATCGTGATCGTGACGCACGAAATGAGCGTGATTCGCAGGCTTTGCTCGCGCTGCGCTTTGCTGCACAAGGGCAAGCTTCTGGAGGTGATCGACGTGAGCGACAACCAAATCCGGGCCCGGTCGGAAATCGGCCGGGAGCTCATCGAAGAGATTTGAAAGAACCGGATCCATTTGAGGATCCGGTCGTTCGGCTGCGGCGGGCGGCCAACCACGCCGCGCCGCCCGAATCGACAAAGG
>CAJPTP010000115.1 GCA_905373555.1 uncultured Francisella sp.
CCTTAGGCGGGCCGACGCCCGGCGATCGCCGATCCGTCCGGCCCATGCGGCCCAAACCCGGCCCGGTTTCCGGCTCCGCTTTTATTTTTCTCCCCCCAAGCCCTTTTCAAGGGGAGCGGCGGCTTAGGGGGATGGGGCGCGCGCGGCGGGATCTTTGGGGGGATTTTCCAAAACCGGCCGAGCCAGGCGCTCGCGAATCCACGGCTCAAGCCGGTCGGCCTCGACAAAGCCCAGGATCGGGTCGGAGCGGCTGCCGTCGGACTTGAGCATGAACAACCCGGGCGGCCCGTACAGGCCGTAGGCGTCAAGCAAGGCTTTGGCGTCCGCGGAGCCCGAGGTGACGTCCGCCGCGAAGAAGCGATCGGGCGGCATGAGCGCGACGATGTTGGGCCGGTTGAGGGTTTTGGCCGCCATTTCGCGGCAAGTCACGCACCAATCGGCGTAAAAGTCGACAAAAACCGGCGCCTTGGGATCGCGCGCGAAGGCATCCGCAACGGCCAAATCGAGCTCGGCCAAAGTCGAAAAGCTCGCCCCGGGCGCCCTTGGGCCGGCCCGCGCCGCCTCGACGTCGAGGCTCAAAAAAGAGAACACGGCGTTGTTGCGCCCCGCCCAAGCCTGCCAGCCCGCGAACAGGCCGAAGGCCAGCAGCGCCGCGCCGAAGGCCGCCTCGACCTTGCCCGCCCCGCCCTTTCGCCTCAAGCCATCAAACAGCGCGGGCGCCGCCAAAGCCAAAGCGACGGCGGCGTACAGCATCGCCGCGGCGACCGCGCCCATGTGCGGCGCCGCCACGTACACGGCCGCAAACAGAAGCAGCGCGCCGAAAAAACGCTGCACCAAAGCCAGCCACGCCCCGCTTTTGGGCAAAAAGCCCGCGCCCAAGGTCCCCACCGCGACCAAGGGGGCCGCGACGCCCATGGCCAAGGCGTACAAGGCCGCGCCGCCCAAAACCGCGTCGCCCGTCGCGCCGATGTAGCCCAAGGCGAACGCCAAAGGCGGCGCGACGCAAGGGCCGATGACCAAGGCCGAGAACACGCCCATCAAAAACACGGAAAGAAAGCCCCCGCCCGCGAGCTTCCCCGACTTTTTCGCCGCCCAGGCGCTAAGCGAGGCGGGCGCGGCCAATTGGAAGAAGCCCAGCATCGACAACCCCAAAAGGGCGATCAAAACGGCGCCGCCGACGATCACGGCGGGCCGCTGCAGCCACACCGTCAGCAGGCTGCCCGTAAGCCCGGCCGCGACGCCGACGGCCGTGTAGGTCAAGGCCAAACCCTGCGAATACGACAGCGACAACGCCAAGCCCCGGCGCCTCGTCACTGTTTTTCCGGCTTGGCCGCCCAAAACCGAGCCCGCGACGATGGGCAGCAGCGGGTACATGCACGCCGTGAAGCTCAAGCCCAGCCCCGCGGCGAAATACGCCAAAAGCGTCGCAACGAGCGAGCCTTGGCCGGGCTTGAAGCGAGAAAAGGAAAGGGAGCCGTCGTTGGGGCCGTCTTCCAAGGCGCGGCCGAAAGCGGCCGCCCCGTCATCTTTTTTTTTTGATTCGCCCGCGAGGGCGGAAAAATCGATGCGCGCCTTCGCGGATCCCGAGCCGGACGCGCCAAAGGCCGATTCCTTGAGGGCTTTTCCTTGCAGGGGGGAGAACGAGCCTTCGCCTTCGATCCGAAAGACCGAGGTTTGCGGCAAATAGCAAATGCCGCCTTCGGCGCAGCCTTGCCAGCGCGCGCGAACCTCAAACGCCGCGGGCAATTCGGCCCCGCCGCGCCGCTCGATGCGCAAGGGAATCTCGACGGTCTGCCGATACACCTCCTGCGGGCCGAACTTGGGATCGTCCTTCATCTCGCCCTTGGGAAAAACCGGCGTCAACCCAATCGAGCCCGGCGACGCGTCGAACTTAAATTTGCTTTTGTAGGCATAGTGCCCGGGCCTGACCGACAACACCATCTCCACGTTGTCGCCCCAGCGCGCCATCGCGGGGGAGAAAGCCTCGGACACAGGCAAAGGCTCGCCGTTGGGCAGCGCCAAAGCCATCGCGGACGCCAGCGCCGCCGGAAGCGCCAACGCCGCCTTGGTTCGGCGCCCAACCGACAGAATGTCGCCAAGGCGGCGCGCCATGCCGCCGAAAAAACGCGCGCCCCGGCGCGCCGCGCCAATGATTCGACCCATTTCCAACCTTCCGCCCGGCTTGAGCCGGAGCGCCCGGGCTCGGCGGCCGCAGCGGCGCCGCGCCCGGGCAAGACCAAAGCAAGAACATAAATGACAAAGGACAAAATCAACGGGCAAGAGCCCAAACCGACCGATCCGGCCGCAAGCCCAAGCCCAAGCCCCCGAGCGCCGCGGCAAAACCGCGCCAAGCGCGGGCGAAGCGCGGCGCAAAGCGAAACTCAAAGCCCAAGTCAATATTGCGCCTTGCGTTTCGTTTTGAAAGGCCGTGATCAATAAGAGAGCGCCGCCGACCCGCCCCCGCCCGGGATCCGGCCCCATGCGCCGCCGAGATGTTGAGCGCGGCGGCCAAGGATCCGGACTCAATGCGCAACCGGGCGGCTTGGGCGCAAGGATAAACGCCCAAGCTTAAGGGGAATCCCGGCGCCCGGCGCCCGGGGCGGAATGAATCCGGCCAACCCGCGCGGGCGGTTTGCTTTTATTCCGGCGCCAAAAATGCTATCTTGCCAAGCCTTTTGCCGGCAAGCCCGGCCCAAGGAGCGATCGCATGATTGCGCAATCTTTGATCGACAAGGCTCGGCTCGAGATCCTTCCGGGCGCCTTTTACCTGGTCGCGACGCCCATCGGCAACTTGGCCGACGTGACGCTGCGCGCGCTTGCGACCTTGGCGGCGGCGGACGTCGTGTGCGCCGAGGACACGCGCGTGACGCGCAAGCTTCTGGCCTTGTACGGGCTGGACAAGGAAACCGTCAGCGTGCGCGAGCACAATGAGGCGGCCATGGCCGAGCGCGTTTGCGCTTGGCTGGGCGAAGGCAAGGTCGTGGCGATGGCGTGCGACGCGGGCACGCCCGGGATTTGCGATCCCGGCGCCCGCGTCGCGCGGGCGGCCCGGGCCCAAGGGCATCGCGTCGTCGCGATTCCCGGCCCCAGCGCCGCGGTGACGGCGCTGTGCGTCGCGGCGGTCGACAGCGAAAGCTTTCGCTTCCTGGGTTTTTTGCCGCCCAAGGCCAAAGAGCGCGAGCGCGCCCTGCAATCGATGTGCGCCAGCGGCGAGTGCGCCGTGTTTTACGAGTCGCCGCATCGCATCAAAGACACGCTCAAGCAGCTTGCCCCGTTGGCGGGGGATCGGCCGCTGACGCTGGCGCGCGAGCTCACCAAGGCATTCGAGACGGTCGTGGAGTCGACGGCGGGGGATCTGGCGCGCTTGCTCGATGAGCAGCCGCTCCAAGCCAAGGGGGAAATGGCGCTGGTGCTGCACCCCGCCGCGAAAAAGGCGCGCGGCGGCGAAGACGCCAAAACACGGGCCGAGAAGCTGGCCCAAACCTTGGCCCGCGAAGGCGGCGCGAGCGCCAAAACCATCGCGGTCGTCTTGCGCGAAACCTTGGGGATGGCCAAAAACGAGGCCTACGCCATCGCCCTGGGCGCCGCCCGGGATCGCTAAGGCAGGCTCCGCGGCAAGGCGCAGGCCAGGGCGCCGAGGCCCTTTGGCCGCGGCCGAGGGCCGGCGCGCCCCATCCCTCCCGCCATCCCGCCATCCCGCTTGCGCGGGCTTGGGATCCGGCTCCGGGTTTCCCGGCCTTGAGCTCGATCCGGCCGCCGATTCGGCGGCGGCCCCCGATGCGAGCCGAAGCGCAAGCCGCGCAGCGCAGTGTTGAAATCCCATCGCGCCCAAGCGCCCCTCCCGTCTTTTTTTATCGCAAACCGCAACCGAGCCGCAAACATCCGGCAAGAAAGGCAGAACATGGCATCCGCAGCGCAAAACGCCGCCGCGCATCCCCCCATGGGCCAAGCGAGCTTGGGCGCCCAAGCGGCGCCCCGCCGCCAAGCCGCGGCGGGCTACGACGAAGACAGCGTCGTCGTGCTCAAAGGCTTGCAGCCCGTGCAAAACACGCCCGGCATGTACACAATGACCGACAGCCCCACGCACATCTGCCAAGAGGTCATCGACAACTCCGTGGATGAGGCGCTGGCGGGCTTTGCGAAGGAAATCTCGGTGACGGTCTTCGCCGACGGCTCCTTGCAATGCGCCGACGACGGCCGGGGCATTCCCGTCGGGCCGCACCCCGAGGAAAAAATCAGCGCGCTGGAAGTGGTGTTCACCCGGCTTCACGCGGGCGGCAAGTTCCGCAAAGGGGATAAAAACGCATCCTACCGATTCTCGGGCGGATTGCACGGCGTGGGCGTGTCGGTCACCAACGCTTTGAGCTTAAGGCTGGAGGCGACGGTGCGCCGCGACGGCGGGATCTGGGCCGCCGCCTTCGCCAACGGCGAGACGGCCGAGCCTTTGCGCAAAATCGGCTCCTGCCCCAAAAGCGAAACGGGCACGACCGTGCGCGTGTGGCCCGACCCCAAATACTTCGATTCGCCGCAGATCGATCTCGGCGCCATCGCCCGCTCCCTGCGCGCCAAGGCGATCCTGCTGCCCGGGCTGGTCGTGAAGCTCGCGGTGGAGGGCCGATTCGAGTCCGGCGCTTTGGGCGAGCCCGCCGACGCCTTGGGCCAAGCGGCCGCGAACCCCGCCCGGGATCCCCGGGATCCCCTTGAACCCCTCAATCC
>CAJPTP010000116.1 GCA_905373555.1 uncultured Francisella sp.
CCCCCGCTCCCCGCCCAAGCCCAAGCGGGATCCCGGGGCGGCAAGAGCGGCGCCGCGCCGGGATCGAACCCCGATCCGAGCGAAACCGACGACGCGGCCCGGATCCTCGACCAAAGGGAAGCCGCGCTGATTGCGGCGCGGCCCGATTTGATCGTGCGGCGATTGAAGCCCGACGCGCAAGGCCGCGTCGATTTGGCGGATTTGGCCGCGCTGCTGCAACAAATGGGCGCCCAATACGTTTTGTGCGAGTGCGGCCCGAATTTGTCGGGCTCGCTGTTGCAATCCGGCTTGGTCGATGAGCTCATCGTTTACGTCGCCCCCAAAATTTTGGGCGCCGACGGCGTCGACCCCGCCGCGCTGCCCGAGCTTTCCGAATTGCCGCCCAACGCATGGCGCTTGGCCGAATCCCGGCCCATCGGCGACGACATGCGCCTTCTTTACGCGCGTCGCCCGGACGGCCCAAGCGAAGCATAGCCGCATCGCCCATTTCGCCCGGCGCCGAAGCCGCGGCGCGGCTTAGGCGGCTTCCCAAGCTTCGCCGCAACCTCGCCCCGGGCATTCTTCCGGATCGAGCGTTTTGCCGAACCAGGCGTTTTGCTGAATCGAGCGGATTCCTCGGCTCCGAAGCTTTCCGCGACAGAACACGTTCCCGGCAAGTCGCTTGCCCGACCCGGGAGCCTTCCGGGCCCAACTGCCATCCCGCCCCTCTCCCAAGCAGACCGTCTTTCCAACAATGCCGCGCCGTTCAGGGCGGCGCCAAGACGCGACAGGGCGAAGTTCCGCAGTGTTTTCCCCACGCAAGGTGTCGCGGCGACCAAGAGTTTTCAGGATCGGAAGGGCATTTCGGCGCCGATCTTGGATCCCCCGTTCCTTCGTTCCCTCTCTCTACTTTCCCTCCTTTTCCTCCATTCTCTCCTTTTCCTCCCTTCCCTCAAAAAAAAGGCGGCCTTTTGGGCCGCCTGCGCATTGGGTTGCGATTCCCCGTTTCCTTATGCGTCGGAAAGGAATAGGCGAAGGGGGCGTCGCCGGCGCCCATCCCTCACCGCGATTCGCGGCGCGGCGCGTCTTTCGCCGCCGCATCCCCGCTTTGTTGCGCCTCGATCGGCCTTTTTTTCGGCGCCCCATCGCTCGTTTCCGACGCCTCAAATTCCTTGGCCCATAAACAGCGCCCCATCGGAAACCCGGGACGAATCAAACGACGGCGCCGAGGGCAAGAACAACGCGCGCCTAACGGCCCCAGCGGGCTTGGCGCATGGCCTTGATCTCCTCTTGCAGCGACAGAAAGGTTTGCAGCCGAGCCGGATCCGCCGCGCCCGAGGCGGCGGCTTGGCGCAAAGCGCACCCGGGCGCCGCCGGCGCATGGGAGCAATCGTTGAACCGACACCGGCCCGCATACGGGGCCAAATCGGGGAAACACGCGATCAATTCCGACGGCGGGATATGAGCCAAGCCGAACGACTGCAGCCCGGGCGAATCGATGAAGGCGCCGCCCTGCGGCAAACGAAACAGCGCCGCGCTCGTGGTGGTGTGCCGCCCGCGCGACAGCGCCAAGGACACGGCGCCCGTTTTTTGGGCGTCGAAGCCGAGAATCGCATTGGCCAAACTCGATTTGCCCACGCCAGAGGCGCCGACGAAGACGGACGTTTGCCCCGCCATCTCGGCCCTCAAATCCGACAAATCCCCCAAGGCGCTGACCGACAAAGCGCGATAGCCGAAGCCCCGGTATCGCTCCAAGGCCGCGCCCAAACCCGCCGAATCCGGCAAATCGGCCTTGTTGGCCAACAAGACGGCGTCGACGCCCGCCCACTTGGCGGCTGCCAGCGCCCGCGCCGCGAGATTGTCGTCGAAGCGCACGTCGAACGCGCAGACAAAAAACATGCGCGTCGCGTTCGCGGCGATCACTTTGCCGCGCGCGCCATCCTCGCGCCGCAGCTCCGTGCGCCGCGCCAACCGAGTCACGATCACGCCCTGGCCCGGGGCCGTGGGCTCGAATTCCACCTCGTCGCCGCAGGCGAAATCCACGTTTTTTTTGCGCGCCACGCAATCGAAGCGCAAAGCGCCGTCGTCATCGCCCGAGACGGCGCCTTCGCCCGCCCCCGCGCCCTCGAGGCGCACGACAAACGATCGGCCGCGGGAGGCCGTCACCACTCCGCGCTCCATCTCAAGCCCCCTTCGCCGCCGCGCGCGGGATCGCAAATGCGATGCGCCGTCTTCTCAATCCGGTTCTCCCCACCATCCCAAACATTGCCCCCATCCGCGATCCCGGCCATTCGGCCCGGCGCGGCCCAACCCGTTCCCGTTCCCGACGCCGAGCCCAAGCCCATGTCGATTTTCCCTGTCAAAACACCCGCAAGCCGACGCAAACCGGCGCCGACAAAACCCAACCTCAAACTCAACCCAATCCGCAGGCCGGCCGGCTCTTTGAAACCGCGCGGGGCGCCGAGCGCGGCGAAGAATGCGCCGGAACGATTTGAGCGGCAAAAAAAAAGCGGCTGCGGGAACAGCCGGATCGTTTGCGGCCGACGGCCGCCGACGCCCCTCGCTTTGACTCGGCCGGGCCGAATCTCTCTTCAAAAGCGCCAGGCAGACTCAAAGGGCGCCCAACGGCGGCGCGGCGAATCATCACGGCGGGAAACCGCGCTCCGCCGATTCAGCGCATTGGGAACAGCGCAACGGCGCGCGCCGATCGAGGCCGGCCGATTGGGCGCGGGCGGGCATCGTCGGTCGCGATCGGCGGCTCAATCGTTTTCCTCCGCCGCGCTTCGCCGCGCCCCCTCGATTGCGCCTGCGCGGGCTCCGCGATTTTCTGCGGCGCCCGCTTCGATCTTGGCCTCATGGCGCGCCGCGCTCGGCGCGCTCCGCCCTGAGGGCCATTTGCCCCAAATCCGCCAAACGCCGGGCGAGCGCCGGGCCGCCGTCGAAAAACAGCGCATGCAGCGGATCGCCCGCGAGGGGCTCGCCGTTGGCGCGGAGCGCGGCGGCCAAGGCGCCGCTTAAATCGCGAGGATCGGTCAGCCGGGCCGCATACGCGTCGGCCTCGCGCTCATGCCGGCGCGCGAGGCCCCAAAAGACGGGCGACAAGGGAAACAGGAAATAACCCGAGATCTCCGCCAAGGCGCACAAGGCCATGGGAACGGTGGGATAGGCCAAGCCCAAGCCGAAATAAAAGCTCGGGCGAACCGACAAGAAAAAGGCCAGCCCAAAGCCCGCGCCAGTCAAAGCGATCGCCCAAGCCAAACGGCGATCCGCATGACGAAGCCGAAGGCCCCCCAGCTCGCGCGCCAGCATCGCCTCGATTTGCCGCTCATTCAGTTGGTTGAGCCATGCTTCGAACAGCGCGACGCGCCGGGCCCGGCCCATGCCCCAAACAACAGCGCAGCAATGCGCCGGGCGCTTGGGGGCTTCAACCACGAACACGCCGCCGCTTTCATAGCCCGCGCGGTTCAACAACGCCTCAATGCGGGCCTTGAGCGGCCCGTCTTCCAAGATCCTGCGCTTGACAAGCGGCAAGCCGAGAAACGTCCGAGCCAAGCGCATCGCGAGCAGCAGCCACACGGACAGCAGCCACGCCATCCACGCCCAATCGTCGGCGAAGCGCAGGGAAAACCACGACAACGGCGCCCCCAAGGCGAACGCCGACAAAACCGCGAGCGCCGAGCGCAAGGCCCACTGCGCAAAAAGGCGGCCGGGGCCTGAGCGGTTGAAGCCATGCCGGCGCTCCGGCCCCAAGGCGGACAGGCCGGAAAAGAACCCCTTGAACAGGGACAAAACCAAAGCGTAAAGGGCAAACAGCGCCGCCCCTTGACCCCAAGCCGAGCCCGGGGCCAAATCCTTGGCCGCCGCCCCCAGCAAGTTGAAGCCCACGCCCAGAAACGCCAGCGTCAACGCCGCGCGCCCCAAGATCTCGAATCGGCCCAACCGCAGCTTGTCCAGCGCGCGCTCCACCGCCTCTTCCCGCTCCCCCTCATCCCGGCCGTCCGGCCAAGGCCGGGCTTGAGGGCCCAAGGCGGCGCGCAAGGCGCGGCTTTGCCGCAGCGACAAAACCAGCCTCAAAATGAGCGTCAGGGCAAAAAAGACAAAAAACAACGCCGCAAAAAAAGATGGGCTGAAACGCATGCAAGCCGCCTCTTTCGTCTGTCCGAACCGCCCAAGCGCCAAGGCCGCACGGGCCCGGGCGCCGCGCGCCGCAAAAAGGATCCCGCAGCGCCGCGCCCAAGCGGCGGGGCCGCCGCGCCGAAAGGCCGATTCGAATCGCGCCGCTTTTTGGAACTAAGTCTTCCCGCGCCAAGAGGGGGCCGCCGTTTCCCCTCCCCTTTGCGCGCCGCGCAGGGGCCGCAGGGCTCAAAGCGCGGCGCGCGCGTGTGTGTGAGGGGGCGGAGGAGGAGGCGGCAAGGCGGCGTTTTGCCATCCGCGCCCCTCCTCTTGGGAATGCGATTTTGCGAAGGCTGAGGGGAGGGAAAGAGGGAGCAAAAAAACCGGGACGCCCAATCGGCGCCCCTTTTTTTCCCCCACCTCCACCCCTCGGCAAACCGCGCGCGCCGAAAGGCTCATCGCCCTTCGGATCCGGAAATCAAGCCCCGCCCAAGCGCGGCGCGCGCCGCCCAGCCGCTTGGCGCAATGAAGATGGCCAAAGAGTCGGGCCCAACGCCCCCCCAAAAAAAAAAGGGAATGTATGCGAGAAGTGTTGATGCCGACGCCAGCCGGCGCCCCCT